>SUUD01000032.1 GCA_015062715.1 Olsenella sp.
GGGGCGGGTGGATGCTGGTGCGGTGCTTCCCGCCCTCGGCCTCGGCCCAGATCCTCGAGAACGCCAACGGCGAGGGCATCAGGCTCATCGCCACCCTCGTCGCCCTCTTCGCCGCCTACACGCTCTACCTCGCCATAAGCTTCCTTCTCGACCGCAGGCGCTCGAAGGAGGCCAACCGCATCGCCAACGACATCTCGCGCGGTGTCTCGACCATGTTCGACGTCTTCGTCGAGCTCGACCTCGACCGGCTCTCCTACGAGTACGTCGGCGGGACGCCCAACTACGGGGGCATACCCGCGCGCGGCGACATCGACACGCTCCGTCAGGCGGTCACGAGCTACATCCCCGACGAGGGTGAGCGCCAGGCAGCGTTCGAGGCATTCGGGCCGGAGGCGCTGCGCCGCGCCCTCGCCGACACCGACCGCATCAGCATGCGCGTCCATGCCCCCTCCACCCTGGGCGAGTGGCAGACCTTCAACTTCGCCGTCATCGAGCGCGTGGACGGCATGCCCACCCGCCTGCTGGTCGCCACCCAGGACACGACCGAGCTCCAGCGCAAGGAGCAGGAGGAGCAGCGGCGGCTCCAAGAGGCGCTCGACGCCGCCGAGAAGGCCAGCCACGCCAAGACCGAGTTCCTCTTCAACATGAGCCACGACATCCGCACCCCCATGAACGCCATCATCGGCTACACGGAGCTCGCGGAGGGCGAGGGCACGACCCCGGAGCAGATGCGCGACTACATCCACAAGATCGACTCGTCGAGCCGGCACCTGCTCGCCCTCATCAACGACATCCTCGAGATGAGCCGCATCGAGAGCGGCAAGATGACGCTGGACCCCGAGCCCTGCGACATCGCCCGCGTCGTCGACGAGGCCCGCACGCTGTTTACGTCGCAGATGCAGGCCAAGGGCATAGACTTCATGGCCGACACCAGCTCCTCGGTTACCGACCGCTGGGTGCTCTGCGACAAGAACCGCCTCAACCGCGTCCTGCTCAACCTCCTTAGCAACGCCTACAAGTTCACACCCGAGGGAGGCTCCGTCGCCGTCGAACTCGTCCAGGAGGGCTCGGCAGACGGGGTCGCCTCCTTCGCGCTGCACGTCCGCGACACCGGCATCGGCATGAGCCCCGAGTTCGCCGGGCGGCTCTTCTCCCCCTTCGAGCGCGAGCGCACCTCCACGGTGAGCGGCATCCAGGGCACGGGCCTGGGCCTCTCCATCACCAAGAGCATCGTCGACCTCATGGGCGGGACCATCGAGGTCGCCACCGAGCAGGGCGCCGGCACCGAGTTCGTCGTGCGGACGAGCTTCCCCATCGTGGAGCCTCCCGAACAGCAGGCCCAGGACGAGCCACGGGAGGTCGTCCCCGCAAACTTTGAGGGCATGCGCCTGCTGCTCGTCGAGGACAACCCCGTCAACCGCGAGATCGCGACGCTCATCCTCTCGTCCTTTGGCTTCGAGCTGGAGCACGCCGAGAACGGCCAGGTGGCGCTCGACAAGGTCGCCACCTCGGAGCCCGGGCACTACGACGCCGTCCTCATGGACATCCAGATGCCCGTCATGGACGGCTACGCGGCCACGCGCGCCATCCGCGCCCTCGACGACGAGATCCTCGCGAACGTCCCCATCGTCGCCATGACGGCCAACGCCTTCGCCGAGGACATACAGGCTGCGCATTCCGCAGGTATGGACGGGCACATCGCGAAGCCCCTCGAGATTGATAAGATGACCGCGACGCTTTCCGAGGTCCTGCACTACCGGAGGCACCGCTAGGAAGGCAGACGCACCGCACAGGAGGAGCCCCATGCTGGAGAAGGGTAGGGACAGGGTCCACCAGGAGCCGTTCGAGGGCGGCATGGACCGCTACCTCTCCCCCACCGACGTGTGGGCCATCGCCTTTGGCTGCATCATCGGCTGGGGCGCCTTCGTCATGCCCGGCACCACGTTCCTGCCCGTCGCGGGCCCCGGCGGCACCATGATCGCCATGGCCGCGAGCGCCGCCATCATGCTCGTCATTGGACACAACTACGCCTACCTCATGAACCGCCACCCCGGCACGGGCGGCGTCTACAGCTACACCAAGGAGGCCTTCGGCCGCGACCACGCCTTCCTGTGCTCGTGGTTCCTCAGCCTCTCGTACATCTCGATCGTCTTCCTCAACGCCACGGCGCTCTTCGTGGTGAGCCGCACCCTCCTGGGCAGCCTCCTGCAGGTGGGTGTCCACTACCAGGTCGCCGGCTACGACGTCTACCTCACCGAGGTCGCCCTTTCGGCCACGGCGCTGGTCGTCATCGGCTTTCTGCTCATCAACGAGAAGCCCCTGGTCCAGCGCCTCCAGACGGTGCTGGCCGTCACCCTCTTGCTGGGGTCGTTGGCACTTGCGGCCGTGTGCCTGCCCCAGATCCACGACGCGCGCGCCTTCCTCTCGTTTGGCATTGGCGACGAGAGCCCCGTGCCCGTCATCATGGTCATCGTCCTGCTCTCGCCCTGGGCCTTCGTGGGCTTCGACGTCATCTCGCTCGAAACGGCCCACTTCGACTTCCCGGTGCGCAGGTCGGGCAGGATCATCGCCCTCTCCATCCTGTGCGGCGGCATCGTCTACGTCGTCATGTCGCTCATCAGCGTCACCGCCGTGCCGGACGGCTACGCGTCCTGGCAGGCCTACATCGCCGGCCTCGACGACCTCTCGGGCATCGCGACCGTCCCCACCTTCTATGCCGCCTGGGAGATCATGGGCACCCCGGGCGTCGCGGTGATGGGGGTCACGGCGCTCGCCGCCATCCTCACCGGCATCATCGGCGCCTACCGCGCCACCACGCGCGTCCTGTCCACCATGGCCGAGGACGGCATCGTGCCCACGACCTTCTCGAGCACGTCGTTCTGCATCGCGTTCATCATGGTCATCTCGGTCACGGTCTCGTTCTTGGGCCGCAACGCCCTCGAGTGGTTCGTCGAGCTCACGACCTTTGGTGCCATCGTGGGCTTTGGCTACACCTCGGTCTCGGCGCTCCGGTTCGCCCTGCTCGAGGACAACGCCGGCGTCAAGATCACCGGCATCGTGGGCTCCGCCATCACGCTGGCCTTCGCCGTCGTCCAGATGATCCCGCGCATCACCGCGTTCGAGACCATGGGGGCCGAGTCCTTCCTCATGCTCGCCCTGTGGTGCCTTCTGGGCTTCGTCTTCTACTGGAAGACGATGAGCCAGACCTCGCTGGCCGAGCACACCGGCTACTTCACGTCGAGCACCGTGCTGTTCTCGCTCCTGCTGTACTCGGTGCTCATGTGGTACGTCCTCTCGCTGCTCCAGAACGTCGACGACCCCGCCTACCACGCGGTCATCATCCGCGACAGCACGGTGCTGGTCGCGCTGGTGTTCACCGGGCTGGTCGTGATGCTCTACGTGCAGAACATGCTGCGCAGGCGGCAGGAGGTCCTCGAGCGCGAGATGATCCACGCCGAGGAGGGCTCGCGCGCCAAGAGCCAGTTCCTCTTCAACATGAGCCACGACATCCGCACCCCCATGAACGCCATCATCGGCCTCACGGCCCTCGCGCGGGGGCCCGAGGTCTCCGCCCAGGAGAAGGACGCGTACCTGGCGCGGATCGAGGGCTCGGGCCAGCAGCTGCTCGAGATCATCAACGACGTGCTCGACATGAGCCGCATCGAGAGCGGCAAGATGGAGCTGTTCCCCGAGCCCTGCGACCTCAAGGCGGTGCTCGACGGCACGAGGGACCTCTTCCAGATCCAGATGGAGGACAAGGGCCTCTCCTACGTCGTCGACGCCACGGACCTGACCGACCCCTGGGTCCTGTGCGACCGCGGCAGGCTCAACCGGATCCTCCTCAACCTGGTGAGCAACGCCTACAAGTTCACGCCCGCGGGCGGCACGGTCTGCGTGCGGCTCTGGCAGGAGGGCACGGACACCGGCCAGGGCCGCTACGTGCTGCAGGTTGCGGACACCGGCATCGGCATGAGCCCCGAGTTCGCCGAGCGGCTCTTCTCGCCCTTCGAGCGCGAGCGCACCTCCACCGTGAGCGGCATCCAGGGCACGGGCCTGGGCCTCTCCATCACCAAGAGCATCGTCGACCTCATGGGCGGGGCCATCGAGGTCGAGACGGCCCCCGGCGAGGGAAGCACGTTCACCATCCGCCTCTCGCTGCCCGTCATCCAGGCGCCAGGGGACGACGAGGCGCCCCACGCGCAGGGCGACATCTCGGGGCTGCGCCTGCTGCTCGTCGAGGACATCGCGGTCAACCGCGAGATCGCCCAGCTCATCCTCGAGCAGCAGGGGTGCGTGGTCGACTGCGCCGAGAACGGCCAGGTGGCCCTCGACATGGTCCGCACGGCAGACCCCGGCACCTACGACGCCATCCTCATGGACATCCAGATGCCCGTCATGGACGGCCACGAGGCCACCCGCCGGATTCGGGCGCTGGACGAGCCGGGCCGCTCTGGCGTCCCCATCATCGCCATGACGGCCAACGCCTTCAAAGAGGACGAGCAGGCCGCGCTCGCGGCAGGCATGCAGGCGCACATCGCAAAGCCCCTGGAAGTTGAGGGCATGATTGCTACGATAGAAGAGGTAACCGCAACGCGAGGAGGACACGCATCATGACGCTTGACGACCTGAGGGCCTATGGGGCCGACGTAGACGAGGGCCTGGGCCGCTGCATGGGTAACGAGGGTATCTACCTGCGGCTCGTTGGCACGCTCAAGGACGAGGCCGGCTTCGGCCGACTGAGCGACGCCATCGCCGCGGGCGACCTCGACACGGCGTTCGAGGCGGCCCATGCCCTCAAGGGCGTGCTGGGCAACCTCTCCCTCACCCCGCTCTACGAGCCCATGTGCGAGATAACCGAGCTGCTGCGCGCCCGCACGCAGACCGACTACGCGCCGCTGCTGGCCACCATCGCCGAGCGGCGCGACGGCCTCGTCTCCCTGCTCTAAAACTGGGACAAGGGGACAGGTCATTTGTCCCAGCTAGTGGTCGAGCGTCTCCTTGTAGCTCGAGGCCTTGGCGGGGTTGCCGCCCACGTAGCGCGGATACCACGGGAAGGGACAGAGCAGGTACTCGCGGTCCTCGCGGTCATAGCGCCGCTCGTGGGCGACGATGCTCTCGGGCCGCTCCCCCTCGCACACCCAGGCGTCGAGGGTGCCCAGCAGATCCGCGCCCATGTCGACGAGGCCAATGCTGTGGCCAAAGCCCGGCACGAGGTACAGGCGGCAGAAGCCCTGGGTCTCCTCACGGTCGTAGCGGTCGCACAGGGCCTCGTAGTACTGGACGGTCGAGTTCACCGAGATGAGCTGGTCATAGGTACCGTGGTACATGAGGGCCTTGCCCCCGTTGTCAATAAAGGCATCCCAGCAGGTCGAGTCCGCGTCGAGCAGGTCGGAGGCGCGGCGCAGCTCCGGCACGTGCTCCTCGGGATCGAAGCCACGCACGTCAAAGCCGGCGTCGCGCATGACCATACGCGATATGACCGCCTCGCCAAAGCCCGCGGCATCGCTGTCGCGCGCGCCCGGGGCGCTCGAGAGCCCGTTGAGGACGAAGAGGTCCTCGTCGTCGCGCAACGGCTCGCCCTGGAACACGGCATAGCCCGGATACTCCTCGAACTCATCGTTGCCAAGGAACGAGATGTCCATGGAGGCTGCCGCCTCGTCAACCAACCGCAGCTGGGAGGGCGTGAGCGTCTGCATGAGCGTGGCGCGCAGGACCGGGTTCCTGCGGCCGGCGGCGTAGAAGTTGGAGATGACGCCTCGGCTTTGACCATTGGACCTTCCCCGAGCTCAACCAGGCGGAGGTCTCCCTCAAGGTGTACGACGAGGCAATCAGGGAGGCCGCTGCCGACCAAGGGGCCCTCGTGGTGGACCTGGCACGCTGCGGCGAGACCTACGAGACCCTCGACGGGGTGCACCCCACCGTGCACGGCCATGCCAAGCTGGCCGAGCAGTGGCTGCGCGGCCTGCGTGCGCTGGGCATTGCCGAGAGCGTCGCCTAGGCCAAGGCAACACGGCCATCGCCCCTCTGCTATCGTTGGCACGTAAGATCGCGAGAGGAGCCCCATGTCCCAGACTCCCACACAGCTGCTCGAGCTGGCATGCGCCGGCCATGGCGTGCGTGCGTGCCGCGTGCTCGTCGAGAACGGGTTTCGCGACGGCGACAGCGTGAACGCGCTGGCAGGCAACGCCTTTGTGATTGGTCATGACGAGCGTCTGGCACCGGTCCCGCTGGGACGCGACGGAGAACGGCGCGACCTGCTCATAAGCATCACGGACGAGGGGCCAGTGCGCATGCTGGCCTGGGCTCAGGTTGACGCAGGCTCCAACGTGGCCGGCATTGGCATCGACCTGTGCTCGACGGCGGACTTTGGACAGGACGAGACCGGCGAGCACTTTGCCCGCCTGCTCTTCACGGACGGCGAGAAGGAGCTTCTCGAGCAGATGGAGGGACCGGCGCCCCGGCGGCGCGCCATGGCGTTCTCGGCCAAGGAGGCCTCCTTCAAGGCGACCGCCGCATCGCTGCGCAGATGGTACGAGGGACACGACGAGGAGCTCTTCTTCGAGGCGATGGACTTCGAGCTCTGCGAGGGCAACGTCACTCGGGGCACGGCGCGCAAGCGCCACCCCGAGCGTGCCCAGCGCGCATGCGAGAGGATGGGCATCGGCCTCATCGAGGTCTCGTTCATGGACTACGAGGACATGGTCCTGTGCGTGGCGGTTGCGCTCAGGGCATAACGTGGGACACTTAGCCCGGAGGATTTGTCCCACTTTGGGACACTTTGCACGGAGGATTTGTCCCACTTTGGGACAGACGGGACGGAGGATTCGTCCCAGAGAGGCGGGCCATGTCGTACCTAGGCATTGACATAGGCGGCACCAACACCAAGGCGGTGCTGCTCGACGCCGATGGCGCGGTGCTTGACAGCTCGGGGGGTGCCCACCCGGCCCGATGGGTCGCTCGCCTCGATTGCCGCTGCTATCGAGGCGGCTGCGCATGGCATGCTCGGGGACGTCGAGGGGGCCTGCCTCGCCCTTCCGGGAATCGTCGACGACGAATCTGGCCAGGCGGTCTTCGTGCCCAACCTTGGCTGGTTCGAGCCGGTCGACGTGGCGGCAGCCGTGGAGAACCTGCTGGGCTGCAGGCCCGCGCTTGCCAATGACGCCGTGTGCGCCACCGTGGGCGAGGCGCACTTTGGCGCAGGACGCGGGCTCTTTAGCTTCCTCATGCTCACCCTGGGCACTGCTGTGGGCGCCGCGATGGTCGTGGACGGCAGGCCGCTCGATGCCTACGGCCGCTATGGCGGAGAGTTGGGGCACATTCCGCTGGTACATGGGGGGCTCCCCAGTTCCTGCGGCATCGACGGCTGCCTCCAGCAGTACGGGAGCGCCACGGCACTGATGCGCCTGGCCACAGAGGCCGGGCTCGAGGTTGGGGTCGCGAGCGACGTCTTCGCACTTTCGGAGGCCGGTGACGAGCGCGCTGCGGCCGTTGCCGACGAGTTCTGCGGCTACGTGGCAGAGGGTACGGCGGGCCTCACCAACATCTTCAGGCCCGAAGCCGTGATCCTGGCAGGCGGGGCCGCCCGTGCCGGAGAGACGCTCCGCGCGCTCGTTGAGGAGAAGCTGCACGCCCGCACCTACGCAAGCGCCATCCTCGGCGCACCGCGCGTCCTGCTTGCCGAGGAGCCCGCCGGCGCCGGCGCGCTCGGCGCGGCCGCAATCGCCCGCGCGGGCTGATTGAGTGGGACACTAGCCCGGAGGATTCGTCCCAAAGTGGGACGAATCCTCCGGGCTAGTGTCCCACTCTGGGACGAATCCTCCGGGCTAGTGTCCCACCACGCGCAGGTCGTGGCTCGAGGCGGTGAAGGGCTCGTAGCCATTCTCGGTGACCACTCCGCAGTCCTCCAGGCGGATGCCGAACTCGCCCGGCAGGTAGATGCCCGGCTCGACCGTGACCACGGAGCCCGCGGGCACGGGCTTGTCGTAGAGGCGCCCGAAGTTGGGCCGCTCGTGGATCTCGATGCCCACGCCGTGGCCCAGGCCATGGCCGTAGCAGTCACCGTAGCCGGCCTCGGCAATGAGGCGCACCGAGAGCTCGTGGACCTCCCTGCCGATGACGCCGGGACGGATTGCCGCCGCGCAGGCCTCGTGCGTGCGCCTGACGATGTCGTAGACCTCGCGCTGCTTGGCACTCGGCTCGCCCACGCACACGGTGCGCGTCATGTCGGCGTGGTAGTCGTGGTACAGGGCGCCGTAGTCCATGACGATCATGTCGCCCTGTTCGATGACGCGCTCACCGGGCTGGGCGTGCGGGTTGGCGCCGTTGGGGCCGGCGGCGATGATGGTGCCAAACGAGAGGCCGTCCGCCCCGTGCGTGAGCATGTAGTTCTCGAGCTCGACGCGGACCTGCTGCTCGGTGAGGCCGGCATGGATGAAGCCGCAGATGTGCTCGAAGGCCTCGTCGGTGATGCGCTGGGCCTCGCGGAGCAGCTCCAGCTCCTCGGTATCCTTGACCATACGCAGGTCGCAGATGTCGCCGTGCAGGCGTGGCAGCTCTACCGAATCCGCCGTCCGCTCGACCAGCTCGTCGAGGAAGGCGACGGTGGCCGTGTCCTCGATGGCGACCGTACGCGAGCCCGTGTCGGCGATGCGCGCGGCCGCCCACTCGGCATGCCCCACCACGTCCTGGTCGATGTCCCAGACCGAGTCCCCGCCCAGGCGCTCGCGGAAGGTGTTGAAGTAGCGGGAGTCGGTGTGCAGCCACTGGCCCTCGGCCGTGACGAGAGCCGTGTGCGCGGACTCGTCGTCGAAGGTGCGCTCGGCCCCGGTGAGCCAGCGCAGGTCGGGATTGTTGCGCAGGACCACGGCATCGTAGCCGCGGTCTGCCATAAGGCGGCGCAGGGATGCGAGCCGCCCCTCGAGAGTCTTGTTCATGTCCATGACGTACCTCCGGTTATCGTGAGGGACAAATCCTCCGTGCAAAGTGTCCCAAAGTGGGACAAATCCTCCGGGCTGGGTGTCCCGCTAGAGGAGGGCGCGGCGAGCCGAGCAGAACGCCGTCAGGTGGTCGATCAGCACGTCGTCGGGGACGGAGGACAGGCGGACCTTGCCCACGCCCAGCGGCACCGTCAGCAGGAAGCGGTTCGAATGGCTGAAGCGGTCCTCACGCAGCCCCTCGGCGACCTGGAACGGATCGAGGTCGCAGGGAACCTCGTGCAGGCCCAGACGGTCGAGCAGCGCATCCTGGGCGAAGACCATGTCGATGTCGAGGCTCTCCTCGAGGCTGATGGCCAGGCGGCTCGCAAAGCGCATGCCCTCCGCGAGCAGGGCGGAGGGAGCGGCTCCGGGAACGAGGCGCGCCATCACGGCAGCAAGCTCGGAGCCGTAGCCCAGGCCCTGCCTCACGGCAACGGCCGATGACATGGCCATGCGGGCCCTGCTCTTCATGGTGTCGAACACCTGGGTGCGCATGTCGTCGGCATCGCCGGCAGCCAGGGAATCGGCCCTGCCGATGAGCCTGTTGAGCGTGTTCTGGTTGTCGGCCATGGCGGTGGCGACGCAGAGCGCGAGGACGCTTCTGACCGCCTCGCCGGCGGTGGCGTCGAACTCCGCCGTGTCACAGATGACCGTCTTGGGGCTCGCCTTGACGCGGACGGCGTCGGAGAGGCCCTTCACGTCGAGGGGCCGCGGCGTGAGCGGCGCCTCGACGCAGCCGAGCAGGTCCGTCGGGACCATGACGAGCGGCGTGCCGCCGCACCACATCCCCGCGACGAAGGCGGCCAGCGACAGGACGTCGGTGTCTCCCACGGCAACGATGACGTCGTCCGAGGTGATACCCGCCTTTGCCATGCGCTTGAGGAGCTTCCCGGCATACGAGAACTCGCGGCACGGGGCGCCCGGCTCGACCTCGGCCTCGGCCAACAGAAACTCCCCGTCGGCAAGCTGACGGCGAATCTTCTTGGCCAGCTTTGGCCTGACGTCGCCGGCAAGGAGGAGCAGGGCGAGGCGGGGCTTGCCGGCAAGGGCCTTGGCCTCGCGGCCGAGGCCGTCGATGGCGCCCTTGCCCATGCGGACGTTGCACTGGCCGCCCGGGCTGGGCAGCGACTGCCGCGAGACGGGATCGGGGGCGGCAGGTGCCGGGTCCGGCTTCTTGGCATGCCCTCGGGGAGTGACCGCCTTGGGAGCAGGAGCGGGCTTCGCGGGTGCCTCGGGCTGGATTGCCTCCGCGCCATCCCCCGTCTCGGGCTCCTGCTGTGGGGAGGGCAGGTCGTCCGTCTGGTCGACCAGGTCGACCTGCTCTTCCATGCGCTCATCGGTCTCGCTCATAGCAGCCCCTTCTCCCACAGGAGCTCGCCCGCTGCCTGGGCGACCTCCTCGAACGTACGGTCGGTGATGGAGACCGAGAAGTCGCTGGCTGCCTCGTAGAGGGGACGGCGGCGCGCGTACAGGCGCTCGGCCTCGGCGCGCGTGCCCAGGTCGGGCCTGCGGTCGGTCCGCTGGATCTGGCGCAGGGAGTCGTCCAGGCCGCCGTCGAGGAACAGGACCACGCCCATCTGGTGCATGAGCTCGACGTTCTCGGGCCGCTCCACAATGCCGCCGCCGCAGCTCACCAGCAGGCTCTTGCGTGCGACAAGCGTGCGCAGCGCCTGCGTCTCGGCATCGCGGAAGGCACCCTCTCCCTGGGTTGCGTAGACCTCGGCGAGGTTGCTGTGACAGATGCGCTCGGCCATGCGGTCGGTGTCCACGTAGGGACGGTGGAACATGCGGCCCAGGTTGCGCGCGATGGTGGACTTGCCGGCGCCGAGGAAGCCCACGAAGAAGATGTGGTCGCACCCCTCGTGCACCACATATCCCTGCGCGCTGGCAGCGGCGCTCGGAGGCGCCGTCTCCTGGCGTTCGTTGTCCCGCACCCTGGCTCCCGGTTCACACGTAGTCGTTAACTCCTAGATGATACCACCTTGGTTTGCCCGGGGAGACAGTTGGGGACGGTTCTCGTTTGTCTCAGAGACAGCTGGGGACAGACCTGAGCGACAGGTCTGTCCCCAGCTGTCTCTGAGACAAACGAGAACCGTCCCCAACTGTCTCCCCGGGCGGCTACCAGCAGCACAGGGCGAGCCACGCCACGCAGCAAAGGCCGATCCATGGTCCCAGGGCAAAGTCGCGCTCGTGCCGGGCGAGGGCGACAAGCGCCCCCAACAGGCAGGCCGCCGCAAAGCAGACGATGGCCTCCCTCCCCATCACGAGCGACCAGGCAGCCAGGTACTTGACGTCACCCAGGCCCATGCCCGGCTCCCCCGTCCTGAGACGGTGGAGAAGCTCGGCGGCAACGCCCACGGCCAGCGCTGCCGCGGCACAGAGGATGCACGTCGCCGGCGAGTCTGCCCGCGAGGCGACGGCGGCCTCCCAAGGAGGCAGCCAGCCAGGCTTGACCAGGCGCACAACCTGGAAGCCCAGTCCAAGCCCCGCCAAGAGGGCCGTCCATGTGTTGGGAATCACCCGGTCCCGTGCGTCGCGAATGCCGATGGCGAGGGCCAGCGCGACGGCAAGGATCACGAGTGGTCGTCTCCCTCGCTCGCCTCGCCCTTGAAGCGGGCGTCCTTGAGAAGGCGCCGCTCGACGATGCGGAAGAGCTGCGTGTACCACAGGTCCTTCGTTGACTGCGGACGCACGAGGATGGTGCGCACGCCCGAGAGGGAGCCGCCGGCGATGTCGGTGAAAAGCTGGTCGCCCACGAGCACGGCCTGGTCCCTGCGCACGCCCATCTTGCGCAGCCCCGCCCAGATGGCGAACGGCGCCGGCTTCATGGCATGGTGCACGACCTCGCAGCCCAGCTCGGAGGCCGAGCGCTCCACGTCCTTGGAGTGGAAGTTGTTCGAGACGATGCACAGCCCCAGGCCCATCTCGCGCGCGCGGTCGAGCCACGCGGCCACCTCGGGCGGGGCCACGGTGGCGTCGCGCGGCACGAGGGTGTTGTCACGGTCGAGCAGCAGGCAGCGCACGCCCAGCGAGGCGAGCTCCTCGAGGTCGATGAGGTCGACGCTGCTGACGTAGCGCCATGCCGTGCAGATGCCCATGTCGTCCGCCTACCCCTGGGCCTGGACCGACCGGTTGATGGCGGCCTGGTGCTCCTCGTAGGTCTCCGAGAAGGAGTGGTCGGAGTAGCTCTCGTTCTCGACGATGAAGAAGTACAGGTAGTTGGTGTCGGCCGGCTCGAGGGCCGCGCGGATGCACTCGATGGACGGCGAGCAGATGGGCGTGGGCGTGAGCCCGGCGTTGAGGTAGGTGTTGTAGGGGCTCTCCTGCTGGAGGTCCTCGGGCGTCACGGCTCCGCCGGTGACGTAGCCCATGGTGGCGTCGGACTGCAGGGCCATGCCCTGGTGCAGGCGGTTGTAGAAGACCGAGGAGACCAGCGGGTAGTCCTCTGCCGTCACAGCCTCGCGCTCGATGAT
>SUUD01000226.1 GCA_015062715.1 Olsenella sp.
CAGCGGTTCTTGTACTCGCATGCCTGACATTCCGGGTTGTGCGCGAGGTAGTCGTCGAGCGTCGTCGAGATGAAGTCCATGTAGTACGAGTCCGAGAGGGCCTCGGCGAGGGTCATGTCACCAACCAGCGGGAACCGCTCGCTGGTGCTGTCGCGCTCCGACATGGGGATGCAGGGAAGGATGCGCCCATCGGGGCCCAGGTACATCGTGGTGCGTGCCGAGGAGCAGATCACCTTGCGGCCACAGTCCGCGTCCTCGGGATGGCGCTCGGACCCCACGGAAAGCTTTCCCTCGAAGGCCGAGAAGAGCCCCGAGAGCGTGAGGATGGGCACGGGCATGCCGTCCTCGATGTAGTGGGGGATGTAGTCCATGTAGGCGTCGAACTCCTCCTTGGAGGTGAGGGCGTAGTCGGAAAGCGCCTCTCCTTCGCCGACGCAGTTGAGGCGGTTGATCTTGAGCGAGCTCACGCCGAGCTCGCCGAGCATGTTCACGCTCTCGCGCAGCGTATCGATGTTGCCCTTGTGCAGCACGAGCTCCGCACCGGTCACGAAGCCCCGCTCGTGGCAGAGCGCGAACGCCCGCCGCACGGACTCGTGGGCGCCGTCGACCCCGCGCAGCCAGTCGTGCCAGGGCTTGGGGCCGTCAAAGCTCATGTTGAGCTCGGGGTGGCACCCACGCGCGTCGAGCTCGTCGAGGAACGCCTCGTTGACGAGGGCCCCGTTGGTCATGATGGTGTCGATGCGCATCCCGTGCTCGAGGATGTGGTCCACGATCTGGAAGAAGTCCTTGCGGATGAGCGGCTCGCCGCCGGTGAGCGAGACACGCATGACGCCGCAGTCGGCAATCTGGTCGACAATGGCGAGACACTGCTCGGTCGTGGGGTGGGGCAGCGCCGCGTGGGGCGCGCTCATGTAGCAGTGGCGGCAGCGGTAGTTGCAGTGCCCGGTGAGCGACCAATGGACACGTTTGAGGTAGCGGTTCTCGTACAGGTGGTACTCCTGGTCGGGCAGCAGGTCGCCCGGCTCGTCCAGGTACTCGAGGGCACCAAGCTTGTCGAGCTCCTCTAGGTGCCTCCTGCGAACCCCCAGGAAGACCGGGCTCTCGGCGGTGAAGCGCCCGTTGCAGAACCTGACCGTGCGGAAGACGTTGGCCCTCATGAAGGCCGGCTTGCCCCCCCTTGCGCTTGACCAGGGCATACGGGAGGCCCTGCCAGCCGCGCAGCAGGTACTCCTGCTTGATTCGAATGTAGCCGTCCTCAATCATGCGCGTTCAGTCCCCGTCCCCTTCTCTGGCTGGCCAAAGGGTGCCTAGTGATGCGTTATACGTCCTGGTGGCGCCTCCTGTCCCCTGGCGCCCGGTACGTATTCTGCCCCAAACCGCCGATATCGTCCCTTGGTCCTGCCGTGCGCGGGCGGTTCCCTGTAGACTGATTCCCGAGCAGGATGGAAGACCGACGGGGGAGACCATGCCGACCACTGCCGACCTGATGAAGCGGACCCTTCGCAAGGCGTTCGTGGCCGACGCCGTCGAAGGCCTCTTTGGGTCCGGTCCCGAACGTGCCATTTCCGCCTACACGAGCTTCTGGGCGCCTGGCACCCACCCCACCACCATCGTCGAATGCCCCCTGCTGGGGGAGGCGAGCTACGACGTGCTCGTGGGCTCGTACGGGCGCCCCCTGCGGGAGGCCCCGCGCCTCCCCGACGCCGCCCCGCCCGCATGCCATGCCGCTTTTGGGTGGGCGGCGTCGCTTGACGGCGGCGACATCGACCTGTTCTTCGAGCTGGACGCGCAGGGGCCCAAGGGCCAGCACCCGGGGGTCCATTGCAGGCACTGGGGAGACCTCGACGCCGCGGACGACTTCTTCCGGGTGATGGGGGAGGGCTGGCGTGCGCCTCTCTACCGGGCCGCCGCGGAACGCCTCCCGCAGGGGTGGCGGGCCGTCTTTGCCGCCGTCTTCGCGGGCAGGCCCGGCGCCCCCACGCGGCTCGAGCTGACGCTTTCCAAGCATGAGCGACAGGCCGTCGGAGAAGACCCCGCACGGCTGCGTGCGTGCTTTGACCACTTGGGCTTCGAGGCCTATGACGCCGCCATGCTCGAGGCCGTATGCCGGCTCGCCGCGATGAGCCGCCTTGACACGCTCCAGTTTGACATCGGGGACGACGGCACGCTGGGAACTACGTTCTCCATCACCTCGTGCTTCGAGCGGACGGGCGCGGGCTTTCACGGGCTCTTCCAGGACGATGGCGACATCGGCCGCATCTGCACCACCTACGAGCAGATGGGCATCTCCGACGGGCGTTGGCGCCTGGCGGAGGGGGCCGTCTTCGCCACGAAGGGCATCGCGCTGGTCGATGGCGCCATGCGCCACGTCACGACGGTGTCGATACCCAACTGCGGCAAGGCGAAGTGGATCGACGCCAGGCTCCAGCCCGCAAAGCTGTACCTGTTGCAGGGGGCATTCGCGGAGCAGGAGTGGGGGCTGGGCGCCCATGGGTAGGGACGGCAGGGCCACGGGCTACGTATCACCAGGTGTGGGATCCTGCCCAAATGCGATGGCAGGCCGGAACGGCAAGTTTGACATGGTGTTCCGCTCGGCGGGGGCCATCCCCACGACAGCTCTGCGTCCATTGCCATAAGAGACGACGGTCGACGATTCCGACCTACGCATTCCCATGTGGCAGAGTCATCCCCTCCGTCGAGTGGCGCGTATGCCCTGGATGCGGGAGCGCGTGTCGTCAGGCCTCAATGGCGTCCAAGGCGCATGCCATCGCAATGCCCTTTCGGTTGCGGGCGAAGGTTGCGTAGAATCACCCATGAGAGCCCGATGGCAAGGAGGGGTATCGTGGATACCAAGGGTCACGACAACGATTCCCGGCGCACGGCGGCGCAGGCCGGCTGGCACGTGTCGCGCTACAACCTGAGCGCCCCGGTGCCCGGGAAGAAGACGGTGGCCATAGCGAACCTGTACAAGGGCACGTGCGCCGAGTACAACCCGATCGAGCTGTACCTCATGTCCGTGCTCGACGAGATCGCCGAGGACCATCCCATCATAGACCGCCTTGCCAAGCGCGGCGTCATCGCCAACTTCGACGAGCGGGCGGCCCTCGAGACGATGGGGCGCTGTGCCTGCCTGGGGCAACGGGGCGTGAGCCTCACCATCTGCCCGACGATCGGCTGCAACTTCGACTGCCCGTACTGCTTCGAGAACCACCGCGCGGGCAAGATGTCCCCAGACGTGCAGGATGACGTGGTGGCGCTCGCCGAGCGCATGATGGAGGC
>SUUD01000033.1 GCA_015062715.1 Olsenella sp.
TGAGCAGGTCGGGGTCGTGGTCGGTGCCGGCGGCCTCGCCCAGGGCGTGCGCGAGCACGGGATCGTCCAGCTCGAGGCGGCGGGCGCAGCGCAGCGCTGCGGCGGCCTGGCGGGGCTGGCCGGTCTGGGCGAAGTAGTTCGCGAAGTTGCAGAAGGCGCGCACCAGGTGGCGGGCATCGCTGGCGCGCTCGAACACCGAGTAGGACAGTGCCAGGTACTCGTTCACGTCGCCGTTGGTGAGGTAGAGCTCGGCCAGGTCGAGCCGGTAGCCGCAGCCCATGGGGTTCCAGCGCACAGCCTGGCGCAGCGCAGCCGACGCCGCCTCGTAGTCGCCCAGGCGCACGTGGGCCAGGGCGAGGTCGGCGTAGAGGCGGTCGAGCGGCTCGCCTATGTCGCGCAGCTCGCGTGGGTCGCCCTCGACGCGGCGGTAGGCCAGGCGCTCGAAGATGGTGGGGAAGCTGAACCACTGGAGCTCCGAGGTGGTGGGGCAGTTGCGGTCCACGTACTCCTCGGCGTCCTCGGCGAGCCGCGCCAGGAGCGCCGCGGCCTCCTCGTTCTGGCCCTCTATGAGCAGCGACTCCGCCTGGGCGAGGTCATCGGTGATGCTGGTGCGTTCCATGTCCCTCTCTTCCGTGACGCGGGAGGCTGGCGCGAGACGCGCCCACGCCGTGTGACTGCTAGTGTACCCCAGGGCGCGCCGCGCCCACCTGCGCCACCACAAGCTCCAGGTCAATCTGGCCGCGGGCGGGGTTGCACGAGACGATGCGGCAGGCGACGCGCTGGCCCATGCGCCAGGTGCGCCCGGTCGACTGGCCGACCAGGACCAGCCGCTCGTCGTCGAAGCTCACCCACTCGTCGCCCATCGAGCGCATGCGGACCAGCCCCTCCGCGCCAAACTCCTCGAGCAGCACGAACATGCCAAAGCGCTCGCAGCCGCTCACGACGCCGGCGTGGACCTCGCCCACGTGGTCGGCGAGCAGCTCGGCCAGCTTGACGCGCTGCGAGTCGCGCGACGCCGCGTCGGCCACGCGCTCGCGCTCCGAGCAGGTCGTGCAGAGCTGGGCCAGCTGCGCCGCGGACTTGCGCTGGGCCTCGGTGGCGGCGCGGCCCTCAGGGCCGAGGTCTGCCGTGCGGGCGAGCAGGGCCTTGAGCGAGCGGTGGACCAGCATGTCGGGGTAGCGTCTGATGGGCGAGGTGAAGTGGCAGTACGAGCGGGCGCCCAGCGCGTAGTGGCCCTGGTCGTGCGGGGCGTACGCGGCGCGGGCCTGGGCGCGCAGGAGCAGCGCGTTGGCGACCATCTCGTCTCGCGTGCCATGGGCGCGTCGCAGGACCTCCTGCTGGGCGAGGGGATCGCCCGCGAGCACGCGGTCGGCAAGGCCGCCACGCAAGAGGTCGGTCTCGGCCAGCACGGTGACCGCGCGGAGCAGCCCCTCGGCCGGTGGGCGGTCGTGGACGCGGAACGCGCTGGGCAGGCCCGCGTCCGAGAGGGCCTGGGCCACGCACTCGTTGGCCACGAGCATGGCCTCCTCCACGAGCGAGGTCGCGGCCGTCCGCGCCCGCAGGCGCGCGCCGGTGGGATGCCCGTCCTCGTCGAGCGTGACCTTGGTCTCGGCCGACTCGAAGTCGACCGCGCCGCGCCGCTCGCGGATGGCCAGCCGCCTGCGCGCGACCTCGTCGAGCGCGCGCAGACCCTGGGCCACCTCGTCACGTGCGGCCGCGCAGCAAGGCAGGTCGCATGGCATGGCGTCGCCCTCGAGCAGGCGGTCGACCAGGTCGTAGTCGAGCCGCGCCCACGAGCGGATGGCCGAGGGGCACGCCTCGAAGGCCACGACCTCGCCCGTCTCGTCCAGGGTGACCAGCACGCTCATGGCGAGGCGGTCCTCGCCGGGGCGCAGCGAGCAGACGTCGTTCGAGAGGCGCTCGGGCAGCATGGGCAGGACGCGGTCGGCGAGGTAGACCGAGCAGGTCCTGAGCTTGGCCTCGTTGTCGACGGGCGTGTCCCAGCCCACGTAGTGGGTCACGTCGGCGATGTGCACGTCGAGCTGCCAGCCGCCGCCCTCGAGCCGGCGGGCCCAGACGGCGTCGTCGAAGTCGCGGGCGTCGACGGGGTCGATGGTGACGCAGGGGGTCTCGCGCAGGTCGCGGCGGGCGGGCTCGGCCGCAAGGGCCGCCCCGACGTCGGCCGTCATGGCGGCAGCCTGCGCGAGCGCGCGCTCGGGGAACTCGGTGGGCAGGTCGTACGAGGCGATGACCGACTCCATGGCCATGTCGAGCCCCTCGGCGCTGCCCAGCCGGCGCACGAGCGTGACCACGCCGGCCTCGCGCCGCGACGGGTAGCCCACGATCCGCGCCATGACGACGTCGCCCTCGGCCACGCCCAGGCGCTGGGCCGACTCGTCCTGCGGGAGCACGAAGAAGTCGTGGGACAGGCGGGCGTCGAGCGGGCGCACCACGCCCAGGGGCGAGGCCAGCTCGTAGGTGCCCAGGAAGGTCTCGACGGCGCGGTGCAGGACCCCCTGCACGTAGGCGACCGGCCCGGACGGGCCCGTGCGCACCACCGAGGCGCTGACCGTGTCGCCGTTCATGGCCTCGCGCAGCCCATGGCGGGCGAGCGGGAAGCTGCCCTCCTGGGTCTCGACCGTGGCACGGGTGGCGCCGTGCACGCGGACGACGCCCTCGAGCGTCTCGAGCCGCCTGTTCGCGCCGGGGCGCCCCGACGGCCTTCTCGTCCTGCCCTTGTGCGGGCGCTTGCGTGACATGGCCCCTCCCCTCTCGCCCCATTGTAGCCGCACCGCGCATACGAAAAAGGCGGGCCACCCGCAGGTGACCCGCCCCGAGTCTGGCATGTACTCCGCGCTAGACCTTGAGGTAGCGACCCATGGCGATGGCGGAGCCGAACAGGCCGATGAGCACGCCGATGCCCAGCAGGCCACCGTAGGTGGTGAGCAGGACGTTGTTGGAGAGCGAGAACGACAGGAACGAGAGGCTCTGCTCCACGATGGGCAGGCCGAAGGTGATCATGGCGTGCAGGGCGGCGATGGCCAGCCCGGCGCCGATGATGGCCTCGAGCACGCCCTCGGTCACGAACGGCCCGCGGATGAAGCTGTTCGAGGCGCCCACGAGGCGCTCGATGGCGATCTCGCGGTGACGGGCGGAGATGGCGAGGCGGATGGTGTTGTTGATGAACACGAACGCCACGAAGACGAGCATGCCCACGATGGCGATGAGGCCGTAGCGCAGGTAGCGCGTGACGCTGAACAGGCGCTCGACCGTGCCCTGGCCATAGAGGACCGACGCCTGCGCGTCCTCGGGGTCGTCGGCGACGGCGCGGAAGTCGGCGTCGGCGATGAGCTTGTTGGCGACGGTCGCGACCTCCTGCGGGTCGTCGAGCTTGATCACGAGCGAGGCGGGGACGGGGTTGGCGCCGTCGAGGGCGGCCACCGCGGCCTCCGCGTTCTTGTTGGACATGGTCTCCTTGTACTCCTGGAGCGCCTCGTCCTTGCTCTTGTAGGTGACGGACTGGACGTTGTCCCAGCCGGCGATCTTGTTCTGGAGCGCGTCGACGGCGGCCTGGTCGGCCTCGTCGGCGAGGAACGCCTGGATGGTGACCTTGTCCTCGACGCTGCCGACCATGTTCTCGAGCAGGGCGGAGCCGAGCACGAACACGCCGATGATGAACAGCGACAGGAAGATCGTGACGATGGCGCCGAGGCACGTGGACCAGTTGCGGGTGAAGTGGCGGCCTGCCTCGCGCAGGGAGTAGCCAATGTTAAAGAACGCCATAGTACCCGTAGCCTCCCTTCTCCTGGTCGCGGACCACATGGCCGCCCTCCAGCGCGATGACGCGCTTGCGCATGGAGTCGACCATCTCGCGGTCGTGCGTGGCCATGATGACGGTGGTGCCGGCGCGGTTGATGCGCTCGAGCAGCTTCATGATGCCCAGCGAGATGGCCGGGTCGAGGTTGCCCGTGGGCTCGTCGCAGACGAGCAGCGGCGGCCTGTTGACCATGGCGCGGGCGACCGAGACGCGCTGCTGCTCGCCGCCGGAGAGCTGGTCGGGGTAGCTGTCCATCTTCTCGCCCAGGCCGACGAGGCGCAGCACCTCGGGGACCTGGCCGCGGATGACCGAGCGCGGCTTGCCGATGCACTCGAGCGCGAAGGCGACGTTCTCGTACACGGTCTTGTCGGGCAGGAGCTTGAAGTCCTGGTAGACCGTGCCGATCTGGCGACGCAGGTAGGGGACCTTCCAGTTGCGCATGCGCGTGAGGTCCTGGCCGGCGACGATGACCTTGCCGCGGGTGGCCTTGAGCTCGCGCGTGAGCAGCTTGAGGAAGGTCGACTTGCCCGAGCCGGAGTGACCGACGAGGAACACGAACTCGCCGGGGTAGACGTCGACGCTGACGTCCTGCAGCGCGGGCTTGTTGGGCTGTGCGGGGTAGATGACGGTGACGTCCCTGAGGGAGACGGTGGGCTTGGTGCCCTCGGGGATGACGCGGGCGGGCGGCTCCTCGTCAACGGACTCGACGTCGGCCGGGGCCTGGATCACCGGCAGGTCGACGACAGACGCAGGCGCGGCCTCGGCCTCGATGGCCGGGACGTCCATGGCGGGAACTTCGGGGATTTCGGGAAGAACCTGGCGCGCGGAATCCGCAGCCTCCCCCTCGAGCCGCTCGTCGCTGGCAAAATGATGTGCCACTTGAGCTCCTTTATGCTGTGTTTCGCAACGAACAGATGCTGCCTGTCATAATACTTCATCGCACGTCACGCTACCAGCCGTGCGCGTAACACCAGACAAAAGGGATATCTGCGGCAACGGGGGACGAGGCAAACGCCTCGCCCCCCCTCATGCCAGGGCCTAGGATGAGCGCCGTGCGCTACCGCACGAACTCGCGGACCGCGCCGGCGACGCCGGCGGCGTCGAGGCCGTACTTGGCGAGCAGGTCGAGCGCGGGGCCCGACTCGCCAAAGACGTCCTGGATGCCGACCTTCTTGACGGGCACCGGGCAGGCGGCGCACAGGGCGTCGCACACGGCGCTGCCCAGGCCACCGATGACGGAGTGCTCCTCGACGGTGACCACGCGGCCGGTCTTGCGGGCCGACGCCACGACGAGCTCCTCGTCGAGCGGCTTGATGGTGTGGATGTTGATGACCTCGGCGTCAATGCCCTCGGCGGCGAGCAGCTCGGCGGCGTCGAGCGCCGAGGAGACCATGAGGCCGGTCGCCACGATGGTGACGTCGGCGCCCTCGCGCAGGACGATGCCCTTGCCCAGCTGGAACTCGTAGTCGGGGCGGTCGTTGATGACCGGCGCGGCCAGGCGGCCAAAGCGCATGTAGAACGGGCCGTCGGTCTCGTAGGCGGCCTTGACGGCGGCGCGGGCCTCGACGTCGTCGGAGGGGCAGACCACCGTCATGCCGGGGATGGTGCGCATGAGGGCGATGTCCTCGTTGCACTGGTGGGTGGCGCCGTCCTCGCCCACGGAGATGCCCGCGTGCGTGGCGCCGATCTTGACGTTGAGGTGCGGGTAGCCGATGGAGTTGCGGACCTGCTCGTAGGCGCGGCCGGCCGCGAACATGGCGAAGGTGCTCGCGAAGGCGACGTGGCCGGTGGTCGCGATGCCGGCGGCGATGCCCATGAGGTTGCCCTCGGCGATGCCCGCGTCATAGAAGCGCTCGGGGAACTCCTTCTTGAACATGGCGGTCTGGGTTGCCGCGGCGAGGTCGGCGTCGAGCACGACGAAGTCGTCGTGCTCCTTGCCCAGCTCGACCAGGGCCGCGCCGTAGCTCGCGCGCGTGGCGATCCTCTTCACGTCGCTCACAGCTGCTCACCTGCCTTCTCGAGCTCGGCCAGGGCCTGCTCGCACTGCTCGTCGTTGGGCGCCTTGCCGTGCCAGCCCACCTGGTTCTCCATGAACGAGACGCCCTTGCCCTTGACCGTCTTGCAGACGATGCAGGTGGGGACGCCCGTGGTCGCGCGGGCCTCGGCGAAGGCGGCGCGCAGCTGGTCGAAGTCGTTGCCGTCCTCGACCTCGACCACGTGGAGGTTGAAGGCGCGGAACTTGTCGGCGATGGGCTCGGCGGAGTTGACCTCGCGGATGGTGCCGTCGATCTGCAGGCCGTTGTAGTCGACGATGAGGCAGAGGTTGTCGAGGCCCCGGTTGGCCGCGAACATGGCGGCCTCCCAGACCTGGCCCTCCTCGATCTCGCCGTCGCCGAGCAGCGCATAGGTGCGGTACGCGCCGCCCCACTGCTTGGCGGCGAGCGCCATGCCCACGGCCGCCGAGACGCCCTGGCCCAGGGAGCCGGTGGACATGTCGACGCCGGGGGTGTCGTTCATGTTGGGATGGCCCTGCAGGTGGCAGCCGATGTGGCGCAGCGAGAGCAGGTCCTCCTTGGGGAAGAAGCCGCGCTCGGCCAGGGTGGCATAGAGGCCGGGGGCGCAGTGGCCCTTCGAGAGGACGAAGCGGTCGCGGCCGTCCCAGCGCGGGTTGGCGGGGTCGACGTTCATCTCCTCGAAGTACAGGAAGGTAAAGATGTCCGCCGCAGAGAGCGACCCGCCGGGGTGCCCGGACTTGGCGGCGTGGGTCGACCGCACGATGCCCTTGCGGACCTCGTTGGCAACCCTCTTGAGCTCGTCGTTTGTCATGTGTCTCCCCTCATGGTCGGGGGCGGTGCCCCGAGGTTTGGGCCGCGTGGCCTACGCGCCGGCCTTGACCTTCTCCCAGTCGGCCGCAAAGAGCTCGAGGCCGCGGTCGGTCATGACGTGGTGGACGCACTTCTTGAGGGCGCCAAAGGGAACGGTGACGATGTCGGCGCCCATGAGGCCGGCCTGCACCACGTGCTGCGGCCCGCGGATGGAGGCGGAGATGATCTCGCAGCCGCCCTCGTCGGCCCACCAGCCCCAGTCGTAGTTCTTGATGCAGGTGGTGATCTCCATGAGGTGCTCGACGCCGGTGTCGCCCAGGTCGTCGAAGCGGCCCACGAACGGCGAGACGTAGCGGGCGCCGGCGCGGGCGGCGAGCATGGCCTGGGTGGCCGAGAAGATGAGGGTCATGTTGACGCGGATGCCCTCCTGGGCGAGCTGGTGCGTGGCAGGCAGCGACTCCTCGCAGATGGGGAGCTTGACCACGATGTTGGGGGCGATGGCGGCGAGCCTGCGGCCCTCGGCGATCATGTCCTCGGTGGTCTCGGCGGTGGACTCGGCCGAGACGGGCACGTCGGGACCGACGAGCTCGCAAATCTTGGCCATGTGGCCCTCGAAGTCGGCGAGCTTGCCGCCGATCTTGGCGTAGAGGCTCGGGTTGGTGGTGACACCCGACAGGATGCCCCAGCTCTCGGCCTCGCGAATCTCGTCGAGGTCGGCGGTGTCGATGAAGAACTTCATGGCGGCCCTTCCTTCCAGTGCGTGAGCAACAGAACGAGTCCATGGTATCGCGTGGAGGATGGGCACGTCGCGTCATTTGCCACACACGTAAAGAAAGCGGGAGACAGCCCGGGACCTGTCATTGGGGACGGTTCTTTTTTGGTGACATTGGGGACGGTTCTTTTTTGGTGACATTGGGGACGGTTCTTTTTTGGTGACATTGGGGACGGTTCTTTTTGACAGGTTTTTCGGACGAAATGACATTGGGGACGGTTCTGTTTGTCAGGTTTTGAGCAAAACCTGACAAACAGAACCGTCCCCAATGTCATTTCAAACCTGTCAAAAAGAACCGTCCCCAATGACAGGTCCCCGACCCCGATGCACCCGGCAGCAGGGCAAGCCTCCCTAGTCGGTGCCGCCGCCCACGGCCCAGCGGTGGTAGCCCACGACGAACTGGTCGAGGTCGCCGCCGGTGAGCACGGCATCGGTGTTGCCCGTCTCGACCCCGGTGCGCAGGTCCTTGACCATCTGGTAGGGGTACAGCACGTAGCTGCGGATCTGGTTGCCCCAGGCGATGTCGTGCTTGGGCCCGCGCAGCTCGTCCATCTCGGCGGCGCGCCGCTCGAGCTCCATCTCATAGAGCTTGGAGCGCAGCACGTTCATGGCAAAGGCCTTGTTCTGCAGCTGGCTGCGCTCGTTCTGGCAGGTGACCACGATGCCCGTGGGCAGGTGGGTGATGCGCACCGCCGAGTCGGTCGTGTTCACGCCCTGGCCGCCGTGGCCATGGCTGTGGAAGACGTCGATGCGCAGGTCGTCGGGATTGATGTCGACCTCGATGTCGTCGGGCAGGACGGGCAGCACCTCCACGCCGGCAAAGGTGGTCTGGCGGCGCTTCTTGGCGTCGGTGGGCGAGATGCGCACGAGCCGGTGCACGCCCTGCTCGGCACGGAGCATGCCGTAGGCGTTGTGCCCCGCCACGGTGAACATGGCGCGGTCGAGGCCGATGGCCTCGCCGGCCGGCGCGTCGTTGACCGTGACCTTCCAGCCACGACGCGCACAGTAGGCCTGGTACATGCGGAAGAGCATGGCGCACCAGTCCTGGGCCTCGAGGCCGCCCTGGCCGGGCGTCACCGTGACGATGGCGTCTCCGTGGTCGAGCTCGTCGGTGAACCAGCTGGCGAGCTCCAGCTCGGTGAGGTCGGCCGTGAGCTTGTCGAGCAGGCGCTCCGACTCGGCGAGCATGTCCCCGTCTTCCATCTCGCTTCCCAGCTCGAAGGCGACCTGGGCGTCGTCGAGCTCCTGGCGGGCGGAGTCGATGCCCTGGACCGCCTCCTTGGCGGAGGCGAGCTGCGACATGGTGGCGCGGGCTGCGTCGACGTCGTCCCAGAAGCCGGGCTCGGCGCTCTTGGCCTCGAGCGATGCGGCCTCGGCGCGGCGCTCGCCCACGTGCAGGTAGCCCTCGACCTCGTCGAGGCGCCGGGCAAGCGCCTCGATCCGCTCGTTCGCGGCAGCCACTAGCGGTTCCTGCCGTGGCAGTTCTTGAACTTCTTGCCGCTGCCGCACGGGCAGGGCTCGTTGCGCCCCACGCCCACGTACGGGTCGGAGTCCTCGGACTTGCGGTAGGTCTTGGGCTTGTCTGCGGCCGCCTTGGGGGCGCGGCCCGCGGCGTTGGCGGCCTGCGCGGCGGCCTGCTGGCGCATGGCCGGCGAGCCCTGGTCGCCGTCGACCTCGGTGGGGCCGGAGTAGGTGGCGCGCTCGAGGCCGGTGTGGGCCTGCTGCTGCGGGGCCACCGCCAGCTCGAGGTGCAGGATCGTGCGCAGGAAGTCCTCGTACATGGTCGAGACGAGCTCGGAGAACGCCTGGAAGGCCTCGGACTTGTACTCGACGAGCGGGTTGCGCTGGCCAAAGCCGCGCAGGCCGATGCCCGTCTTGAGGTAGTCCATCTCCTGCAGGTAGCTCATCCAGCGCGTGTCGATGACGCGCAGCATGACCTGGGCGGAGAGGTCGTGCATGACCTGGGTGCCGAGCTTCTCGGCCTTCCTGTCGTAGCACTCCGTGACGAACTCGTTCGCCACGTCGACGAGCTCCTCGAAGCCCATCTCGTCATCGACCTGTGGCGCGTCCTCGTTGCCGGTCAGCGCCACCATCCACTTGGAGAGGCCCTCGAGGTCCCAGTCGACGGGCGAGACCTCGTGCGAGCAGTACGTGCCCACGCGGTGCTCGACCGTGCTGTAGGTGACGTCGGCGATGTGCTCGGTCAGGTCCTTGCCGTCGAGGATCTTGTTGCGCTCCTCGTAGATGACCTGGCGCTGCTTGTTCATGACGTCGTCGTAGTCGAGGACGTTCTTTCGCATGGAGAAGTTGATCTCCTCGACCTTGCGCTGGGCGCTCTCGACGGCCTTGGTGACCATCTTGGCCTGGATGGGCATGTCCTCGGGCATCTCGGCCTTCTCCATCCAGCGGGAGATGGAGTCCATGCGGTCGCCGCCGAACAGGCGCATGAGGTCGTCCTCGAGCGAGAGGTAGAACTGGGTCTCGCCGGGGTCGCCCTGACGGCCGGAGCGGCCGCGGAGCTGGTTGTCGATACGACGGCTCTCGTGGCGCTCGGTGCCGATGACGCAGAGGCCGCCGGCGGCGATGACGTGCTCCTTCTCGACCGCGCAGATCTCGCGCGCCTTCTCGAGGGCGCTGGCGAGGTCCTCCGGGGTGACCTCCTCCTCGGCGATGCCGCGCTCGCGCAGGATGTCCTGGGCGAGGAAGTCGGGGTTGCCGCCAAGCAGGATGTCCGTGCCACGGCCGGCCATGTTGGTGGCGATGGTGACGGCGCCCTCGCGGCCCGCCTGGGCCACGATCTGGGCCTCGCGCTCGTGGTGCTTCGCGTTGAGGACGTTGTGCTTGATGCCGCGCTTGTTGAGGATGCGGCTCAGGCGCTCGGAGCTCTCGATGGAGACGGTGCCCACCAGGCAGGGCTGGCCGGCGGCGTGGCGCTCGGCGACGTCGGCGGCGACCGCGTCGAACTTGTTGGCGATGGTGCGGTAGACGAGGTCGTCGTGGTCGACGCGCTTGCTGGGCCGGTTGGGCGGGATGACCTGGACGGGGAGGTTGTAGATCTCGCGGAACTCGGCGTCCTCGGTCATGGCGGTGCCCGTCATGCCCGAGAGCTTGTCGTACAGGCGGAAGTAGTTCTGCAGGGTGATGGTGGCCAGCGTCTGGTTCTCCTCGCGGACGAGCACGCCTTCCTTGGCCTCGATCGCCTGGTGCAGGCCCTCGGAGTAGCGCCTGCCCTCCATGATGCGGCCGGTGAACTCGTCGACGATCTTGACCTCGCCGTCGGTGACCACGTACTGCTGGTCGCGGTGGAACATGTACTCGGCCTTGAGCGCCTGCTGGAGGTGGTTGACGAGCTGGCCCGACATGTCGGCGTAGATGTCGTCCATGTTGAGGGCGCGCTCGACCTTGCGCAGGCCCGAGTCGGTCGTGGCGATGGTGTGCTTGGCCTCGTCCATCTCGAAGTCGACGCCCTCGATGAGGCCGCGGACGGCACGGGCGAAGTCCTTGTAGGTGCTGGCAGACTTGGTGCCGGCGCCCGAGATGATGAGCGGCGTGCGCGCCTCGTCGATGAGGATCGAGTCGACCTCGTCGACGATGGCGAAGTGATGCCCGCGCTGGACGCGCAGGTCGGCGCGGGTGACCATGTTGTCGCGCAGGTAGTCGAAGCCAAACTCGGAGTTGGTGCCGTAGGTGACGTCGGCCTCGTAGGCGGGGCGCTTGAGGTTGAGCTTCATGCCGTTCTGCAGCAGGCCCACCTTCATGCCCATGAAGCGGTAGATCTGGCCCATCCACTCGCTGTCGCGCTTGGCCAGGTAGTCGTTGACGGTGACCACGTGGACGCCCTCGCCCGAGATGGCGTTGAGGTAGCCGGCGAGCGTCGAGACGAGCGTCTTGCCCTCGCCGGTCTTCATCTCGGCGATCATGCCGCGGTGCAGGGCGATGGCGCCGATGACCTGCACGTCGAAGTGGCGCATGCCGAGCGTGCGGCCGGACGCCTCGCGCACGGCGGCGAAGGCCTCGGGCAGGATCGAGTCGAGCGACTCGCCGTTGGCGTAGCGCTCCTTGAACCGAATGGTCTGGGCGGCGAGCTCGGCGTCGTCCATGTCGGCGTAGCGCGGGGCCAGCTCGCCCACGCGGGCGGTGATGGCCTCGAACTCCTTGAGCTCCTTGTCGGCGCCAAGGGACAGCAGCTTAGAGAAGAACCCGGGCATGTGACTCCCCCGAACACAGGGCGGCACACGGCCGCCTCCCCAACGCATGTATCGTGAACGACTGTACCCCTCGCACTACGGGACCTGTCCTGCATGCCCTGCACATCACCATAAAAGCGCACGCGAGCGGCCCGTTCTCGCCGGTGGGCGTCACGCCGGCAGCGCCCCGCCGTACACCATGCCCTCGAGCTTGCCCGACCTGGCATCGCCCTCCCGCCCGCACGCGTCGTTGACCAGGGAGCGCAGGCGCGCGCTGGGCGGCACGCCGAGCGTCGCTATGACCTTGCGCGCGTACGACTCGTAGTGGAGGCGCGCCTCTCGGGTCCGCCCGGCCGCGATGAGCGCGCGCACGACGCCCTCCTCGACGTCCTCGCGCAGCGGGTCGGTCGTGGCCGCGTTGCGCGCCAGGCGCACCGCGATCGTCGCCCTTCCCAGGCGCAGCGCCGCCTCGGACCCCGCGACCATGGCGTCGGCGTAGAGCGTCGCGATCTCGTGGTGGCACCGCGAGAAGAGGCCGGTGGGGTCGCTTGACGGCATGACGATGTTGCCGGGAAAGCATCCCTCGAGCTCGCAGCACTCAC
>SUUD01000034.1 GCA_015062715.1 Olsenella sp.
CGGCGGTGGCGCCGGTCTTGAGGATGCCGAAGTAGATGGGCAGCCACTCCAGGCAGTTGTAGAGCAGGATGGCCACCTTGTCGCCCTTGCCGATGCCGCGGCTGAGCAGCAGGTTGGCGAAGCGGTTGGCCTTCTCGTCAAAGACGCGCCAGGTAATCTGGCGGCGGAAGGGCTCGGTCTCGGTGGAGTGGACGAGGTCGAAGTCGCGCCAGGTCACGCGGCTGGGCTCCTGGACCTCGGGGTTTACCTCGACGAGCGCGACCTCGTCGGCGTAGAGCGCGACGTTCTTGCGCAGCATGTCGACGACGGTCATGGAGGGCATGGGCTCGGACATGGGGGCTCCTCACGGTTGTTGTAGCAGCCTTAGCAGCATACCGCATGCAAGGGCAACCGCAGGCAGATGCTCCCACGTGTTAACACGGGAGCGTGGGCCGGGAGCCGTTGTGTAGGGGGCCGCACTCAGCGCGAGACGAGCGTGCGCTCCCTCAGGTCCCAGAGGATGTCGTCGCAGATGGCCACGTCGAGGCCGCGGTCCAGGCAGTAGGCGATGACCACGTCACGGCGCACGCGGGGCGAGAGCGCGTTGACGCCGCCCCGCTCGAGCAGCTCGCAGCACTCGTCGATGCCCAGGCCCATACCAAAGGCCAGCTGGACGAGCTTGTCGCGCGACGCGTGGCGCGCGCCCGAGAGGATCTGGTAGGCGAAGGTCTGGTTGAGGCGCGAGCGGCGGATGACGTCGCTGCGCACGAGGCCGCGCTCGGCGATGAGGTCGGCCGCCCAGGGACCCGCCGGCAGCATGTCGCCATCGACGGACCCGAGCACCTCGCGCAGCGAGGTCTTGCGGTCTTTTATGAGGTCCCAGTCCACGCCCACCATCCACGAGTCGGTTGCGGATGATGTTTGCGCAGAACCGGACCCGTTTCATTAGCTGGTGGCTAAGGCCGGGGGAGACAGCTGGGGACGGTTCTCATTTGTCTCAGAGACAGTTGGGGACGGACCTGCCACACAGATCCGTCCCCAACTGTCTCTGAGACAAATGAGAACCGTCCCCAGCTGTCTCCCCCGGCCGCCCCGCTAGAACTTCTCGATGACCTGCTCGCGCATCTCGGCGATGACCTCGGGGATGCGCTCGAACTCGTACGGGGTCATCTGGTAGACCCAGTTGATCCAGTTGCGGTAGAGCAGGTTCGCATGGCTGCGCCACGTGAAGATGGGCTGCTTCTCGGGGTCGTCGTCGGGGAAGTAGTTGACCGGCAGGTTGATGGGCAGGCCCTTGTGGAAGTCGCGCCAGTACTCGCCGGCCAGCGTGTCGCGGCCGTACTCGAAGTGCCCCGTGACATAGATCTCGTGGAAGTCGCGGGTGGCGATGAGGGCGGGGCCGGTGCGGAAGCTCTCCGAGAGGGCCTGCAGCTCGGGGTGCTCGGCCAGCGCGTTGGTGTCGATGGCCGCGTGACGGCTGTGCGGCATGTTGTGGACCTCGTCGAACCCGTTGGTGAGGAAGCTGTACTCGTCGCACAGGCGCTGCGGGAACACGCCAAAGAGCTTCTCGCCCAGCATCTTCTTGGGGATGCCGTAGTAGTGGTAGAGGCCGGCCATGGCGCCCCAGCACAGGAACATGGTGGAGAAGACGTGCTCGCGCGCCCAGTCCATGATCTCGCAGAGCTCGTCCCAGTAGTCGACGTCCTCGAACGGCAGGTGCTCGACCGGCGCGCCCGTGATGATCATGCCGTCGTAGTTCTTGTCGCGGTAGGCGTCGAAGGTCTCGTAGAACTTGACCAGGTGGTCGGCCGAGGTGTTCTTGGACTCGTGCGACGAGACGCGCATGAAGTCGACCTCGACCTGGATGGGCGACTTGGAGATGAGGCGCAGGATCTGGGTCTCGGTCTCGATCTTGGTGGGCATGAGGTTGAGGATGGCCATGCGCAGCGGGCGGATGCGCTGGTCGCTTGCCACGTCCTCCTCGAGCGCGAAGATGCGCTCCTTGTGCAGGGTCTGCTTTGCGGGCAGTCCGTCGGGAACACGAATGGGCATGGTGACTCCTGTCTGCCCCGGCCGGGGCGGTGAAGCTAGATCGCGGCAAGCGCCTGGTCGAGGTCGGCAATGATGTCGTCGGCGCTTTCGAGGCCACACGACAGGCGGATGAGGCCGGGCTCGACGCCGCAGGCCACGAGCTGCTCGTCGGTGAGCTGGCGGTGCGTGGACGAGGCCGGGTGCAGCACGCAGGTGCGCGAGTCGGCCACGTGGACCTCGATGGAGGCCAGCTTGAGATGGTCGAGGAAGGCCGCGGCGCGCTCGCGCCCGCCGTCGACGACGACCGAGATGACGCCACACGAGCCCTGCGGCAGATACTTGCAGGCCAGGTCGTGGTCGGCGCTCGAGGCGAGGCCGGGGAAGCTGACGCTCTTGACCTTGGGGTGCGCCTCGAGGTGCTCGGCCACGCGCTGGGCCGTCTGGCAGTGGCGCTGCATGCGGATGGGCAGGGTCTCGAGCGACTCGTTGAGGATGAAGGCCGTGGTGGCCTGCGGGTAGACGCCCAGATCGCGGATGAGCTGGACACGGGCCTTGGTGATGTAGGCCTGCTCGCCGAAGGCATCCGTGTAGGTGAGGCCGTGGTACGACTCGTCGGGCGTGCACAGGCCGGGGAAGCGCGGGGTCCCGTTGGCGTCCGTGACCGTCCAGTCGAACTTACCGGAATCGACGATGACGCCGCCCACGGTGAGCGCATGGCCATCGATGTACTTGGTGGTGGAGTGGGTCACGACGTCGGCGCCCCACTCGAAGGGCCGGCACATGACCGGCGTGGGGAAGGTGTTGTCGACGATCAGCGGCACGCCCGCCTCGTGCGCCGCGGTGGCAAAGACCTCGATGTCAAGGACGTTGAGCGCCGGATTGGCGACCGTCTCGCCAAAGAAGGCCTTGGTGTTGGGACGCACCGCGGCGAGCAGCTCCTCCTTGGAGGCGCGCGGGTCCACGAACGTGCAGTCGATGCCAAAGCGCTTCATGGTGACGTTGAAGAGGTTGACCGTGCCGCCGTAGATGGTGGCGCTCGAGACGATGTGGTCGCCCGCGCCCGCAACGTTCATGATGGCCACGAGGTTGGCAGCCTGACCCGACGTGGTGAGCAGCGCCCCCACGCCGCCCTCGAGAGCGGCGATCTTCTCCTCGACGAAGGCACAGGTGGGATTGGAGATGCGGCTGTACATGTGGCCGTCGACCGTGAGGTCGAAGAGGCCGGCGACCGTGTCGGTGGAGTCGTAGTGGTAGGTGGTCGACTGGTAGATGGGCAGGGCGCGCGGCTCGCCGTTGCCCGCCTTGTAACCAGCGTGGATGCATGCGGTGCTGATGTCCATGGGCTTCCCATCTCGTAGCATGGTCGGTCAATCTTCACTAGTATATCCACCAAGAGGGTTCATGACGGCGAAAGGAGACACGATGGACACGCTGGAGACGCTTCTCACCCGCAGGGCCTGCCGCACGTTCGGGCCGCAGCAGGTCGACCGCGACACGCTTGACAGGATCCTGGAGGCCGGCACCTTCGCCCCCAGCGGCATGGGGCGCCAGCCCTGGAAGTTCGTCGTGCTGCGCAACCCCGAGCAGGTCAGGCGCCTGTCGGCCCTCAACGCACGGATCATGGGCGTCGAGCGCGACCCGTTCTACGGCGGGAAGACCGTCGTGGTGGTGCTGGTCGACCCCGAGGCCCTCACCGGCGTCGAGGACGGCGCGCTGGCAATCGGCAACATGCTCAACGCGGCCCACGCGCTGGGCGTTGACTCCATCTGGGTGCACCGCGCCCGCGAGGAGTTCGAGCTCGACGAGGGCAAGGCCATGCTGGCCGAGTGGGGCGTCGAGGGCGAGTGGCGCGGCGTCGGCCACTGCGTGCTGGGCTACTCCGCCGAGCCGCTGCCCGAGGCCGCCCCGCGCAAGGAGGGGCTCATCACCTACGTGGAGTAGCGCTGCCACGGGACTGTAAAATGGTTGTTCGCGTTTGTACCGCCGCACACACCTCGGGTAAGAATGGCCATTTTGGCCAAAGTTACTCGAGGTATGTGCTCGAAAACTCGGAGCCGAGCACATACCTCACCCAAGAATCGGCAAAAACGGCATTCTTGGGTGAGGTATGAACAAGTGGTATAAACAAATCTCGACTTGTATAGCACCGCCACGCGCCTAATTCGCACCATTTGGCGCATGGCGGGACTCGCGCGCTGAATTGCCCGATGAGCGCGTGAACTACCTGCGCGTTTTTTCTCCCGCACATGGCGGGCGGCCTCGCCATGGCGCATACTAGCTGCCATGACTACTTCATTTGCCGAGCTCGGGCTCAACGAGCAGATCCTCGCCGGGGTCGACGCCCTCGGCTTCACCACGCCAACCCCCGTCCAGGAGCAGGCCATCCCCCTCGTGCTCGAGGGCCGCGACGTCGTCGCCTCCGCGCAGACCGGCACGGGCAAGACCGCCGCGTTCACCCTGCCGGCGCTCCAGCTGGTCCTGGGGCACCTCGCCCAGCCCCACGAGGGCGCCGAGGATCCCGAGGCCGCACAGCCCGAGGCCCCCGCGCAGGAAGAGGCCCCCACCGAGGAGCCCGCACCGCGCAGGCGCCGTCGCCGTCGCCGCCGCGGCAAGGGCCGCGGCGAGTCCTCCCCCATCCAGGGCACGCCCGGCTACGGCCCCTATGCCCTGGTCATCACCCCCACGCGCGAGCTTGCCCAGCAGATCGAGAAGGTCGCCTCGGCCGTCTGCGAGAAGACCGGCCAGCGTGCGGTCATCGTCATGGGCGGCGCCAAGTTCGACCGGCAGGTCGCCCAGCTCAGCGCCGGGTGTGACCTGCTCGTGGCCACGCCGGGCCGCCTGATCGACCTCATGGAGCGCAACCTGGTCAAGCTCGACCAGGTTGAGGTGCTCGTCCTCGACGAAGCCGACCGCATGCTCGACATGGGCTTCTGGCCCAGCGTCCGCCGCATCATGCACGCCGTGCCTGAGCGCCGCCAGACCCTGCTCTTCTCGGCCACCATCCCGCCCAGCATCAAGAGCACGATCGACGCCATGCTCACCGAGCCCGCCACGGTTGAGATCGCCCGCATCGGCGAGACCGCCGACACCGTCGAGGAGCACCTCTGCCCCGTCACCCAGGGCCAGAAGACGCAGCTGCTCCAGGCCCTGCTTGAGCGCGGCAACCCCGAGCGCGTGCTGGTGTTCTGCCGTACCAAGAGCCGCGTCGACGAGGTGAGCGCCGTGCTCAAGCGCGCCGGCGTGAAGGCCGACGTCATGCACGCCGACCGTCGCCAGGAGGCCCGCGAGAAGGCCCTGGCCAAGTTCCGCGACGGGCGCGTCCAGGTGCTCGTCGCCACCGACGTGATGAGCCGCGGCATCGACGTGAGCGGCATCGACGCCGTGGTGAACTACGACGTCCCCATGGACCCCGAGGACTACGTGCACCGCATCGGCCGCACGGGCCGCGCCGGCGCCACAGGCCATGCCTACACCTTCGTGGCGCCAGACGAGATCACGCCCCTGCGCGAGATCGAGTACTTCACCAAGAAGCTCGTGCCCGTGTGGGACCTCGAGGGCTTTGCCTACGACGACGGCCGCATCGTGCCCAACGAGCGCCGCTCGACCACCAAGACCTCCCGCAGCCTGTTCAGCGGCTCCCGCTCGCGTGCCAAGGGCCCGCGCGGCGGCCGCTACGGGCGTCACTACTAGGGCCGCGTGGCTCCATGAAGACTACCCGTCCCTTCCCCATCGCCCGCATCACGCGCAAGGCGGCCCGCTCGCTCAAGGCGGGGCACCCCTGGGTGTACGCGAGCGAGGTCACGGCCCTCGAGCCCTCCCCCGCCAGCGGCCAGGAGGCCACCAACGGCTGCGTGGTCGACCTTGTCGAGGAGGGCGGGACCTGGCAGGGCGCCGCCCTGCTCTCGCTCGAGAGCACCATCCGCGCCCGCGTGGTGACCCGCAACGCCAACGACCGCGTGGACGAGGCGTTCTGGCGCCGGCGCATCGAGTACGCCTGGCGGCACCGCGTGGCCACCATGGGTTCGCGCGGGCTTGACGGCGAGAGCGACCTTCTGGCCTGCCGCGTGGCGTTCAGCGAGGCGGACGGCCTGCCCGGCCTCACCGTCGACCGCTACGGCCAGGTGCTTGTCGCCCAGGTGGGCACCTATGGCATGGAGCTGCTGCGCGAGACCGTCTACCCGCTGCTGCTCGACGTGCTGCGCGCGGACGGCCAGGACGTGCGCTGGGTCTTCGAGCGCTGCGACGCGCCGGTCCGCGCCAAGGAGGGGCTCCCCCTGCGCAAGGGCTGGTGGGGCGGCGAGGCACCGTCGTCCGCGCTGGTGAGCGTGCGCGAGAACGGCCTCTCCTTCGAGCTCGACCTCGAGAACGGCCAGAAGACGGGCTACTTCCTCGACCAGAAGTACAACCGGCGCGCCGTGCGCGAGCTGGCCGCCGGGCGGCGCGTGCTCGACTGCTTCTGCCACGTGGGGCCCTTTGGCCTCAACGCGGCCGCGGGCGGGGCGGCGTTCGTGCGCTGCGTGGACGCGAGCCAGTCCGCGCTCGACCTTGCCGCCCAGAACGCCCGGCTCAACGGCCTTGGGGACCGCATGGACTTCACCAGGGCCGACATCGTGGAGTGGCTGCCGCTGCTCGCCCGCGACAAGGGGCTGCAGCGCGAGCTTGGCGGCCCCTTCGACCTGGTCGTCCTTGACCCGCCCGCCTTCACCAAGAGCCGTGCCAACGTGCGCGGCGCCATGCGCGGCTACCGCGAGATCAACGCCGCCGGCATGCGGCTGCTGCCGCGCGGGGGCTACCTCGCCACCTGCAGCTGCTCGCACTTCATGACGCGCGACCTGCTCGCCCAGGCCATCGCCGAGGCCGCCCACGACGCGAACGTGCAGCTGCGCCAGGTCGAGGAGCGGCAGCAGGCCCCCGACCACCCCATCCTGTGGGGCTTCCCCGAGAGCCACTACCTCGACTTCTTCGTCTTCCAGGTGGTCTAGTCCGCGGCGGGCTGCTCCTTGGCGCGCGACTTGCGCCGCGCGCGGAAGAACGTGCGCAGCAGCTCGGCCGACTCGTCGGCCATGACGCCGGGCACGACCTCGAACTCGTGGTTGAGCCGCTCGTCATGGCTCACGTCGAAGAGCGTCCCCAGCGCCCCGCCCTTGGGGTCGGGCGCGCCATAGACGCAGCGGTCGATGCGGGCGTTGACCATGAGGCCGGCGCACATGAGGCAGGGCTCGAGCGTGACGTAGACCGTGCAGCCGGTGAGCCGCCAGCGGCCCAGGGCGCGCGACGCGGCGACCATGGCGCTGAACTCGGCGTGGGCGGAGGGGTCGAGGTCGGTCTCGCGGCGGTTGTGGGCGCGCGACGCCACCACGCCGTCGCACACGACGACGGCCCCGATAGGCACCTCGCCCTCCTCGGCGGCCTGGCGCGCCTCCTCGAGCGCCATGGCCATGTACTGCTCGTCTTGTGTCACCTCGTCCTCCCCTCCTGTACCTTGCACTATACTTGATGCCTGCACGTCACCCCATGGAGGAGTGGCAGAGTGGTTGAATGCGGCGGTCTTGAAAACCGTTGGGCCTTCGGGTCTCGAGGGTTCGAATCCCTCCTCCTCCGCCAGTGTTTCCGCGCCCCGCAAGGGGCGCTTTGTCGTTCATGGGGAGGGATTCGAACCCGAGAGGGCGCGAGGCTTGCGCAGCAAGCCTTGGACATCCCTCCTCCTCCGCCAGAGTATCCGCGCCCCGCAAGGGGCGCTTTGTCGTTCCGCAGGGTATGGTGCGCCGTATCAACACACCGCCCGTGCGGGGCGTTTGCGCAAGGTCCCCGCACAGGCGGCGCGACAATGCTCTCCTGGTGCATAAACGCGCCGTCCATGCGGGGCGTTCGCACGAAACCCCCACACAGATGGCACGTTGACGCGAGGCACCACCACCACGAAAAGGGGCTGGCCCGCGGGCCAGCCCCTCCGAGTCGATGGGACGTGCTGTTCGGCGCCTACTTCTCGCCGGCGGCGCGCTTCTCCTGGTACTCCTTGACGAGCTTGTCCTGGATGTCGTGCGGGACCTGCTCGTAGCCGCTGACCTCGAGCTCGAACTCGCCGGTGCCGCGGGTGAGCGAGCGCAGGCGGGTGGCGTAGTCGGTGACCTCGGCGTACGGCACGGTGGCCTCGACGGTGGTCTCGCCGGGGTTGGCGGCGCCCATGCCCTCGACGCGACCGCGGCTGGCCGAGATGTCGCCCATCACGGCGCCGGCGTAGCTCTCGGGGACGGTGATCTTGAGGTGCGCCATGGGCTCGAGCAGGACGGCCTGGGCCTGCGACACCGCGTCCTGGAAGCCGAGACGGGCGGCCGTCTTGAAGGCCATCTCGTTGGAGTCGACCGGGTGGAACTGGCCGTCGTACACGGCGACCTTGACGTCGATGACGGGATAGCCGGCGAGCACGCCGCCCTTCATGGTCTCCTGGACGCCCTTGTCGATGGCAGGGATGAAGCCGCGCGGGATGGCGCCGCCCACGACCTCGTCGACGAACTCGTAGCCCGCGTCGGGGTTGGGCTCGATGCGCAGGCGGCAGTCGGCGAACTGGCCGGAGCCACCGGTCTGCTTCTTGTGGCGGCCATGGCCGGTCGCGATGCGGCGGATGGTCTCGCGGTACGGGATGCGCAGGGCCACGGTGTGGGCCGTCACGCCGGTGCGGTCCTCGAGACGGTCGAGCAGGACGCTGACCTGGGCCTCGCCGATGGCGGAGATAACCGTCTGGGCGGTCTCCTCGTCACGGGCGACCTTGAGGGTGGGGTCGGCCTCGGCAGACTTCTGCAGGAAGTCGAAGACCTTGCCCTCGGAGCCACGGGAGTCGGGCTCGATGGCGATGCGGTAGAGCGAGTTGGGGAAGCGGAAGGCCGCGGCCTCGATCTTACCGGTGGCGGACAGGGTGTCGCCGGTGAGGGCCTCGAGCTTGGGCACGACGCAGATGTCGCCGGCCGCCACGCTCTGGACCTCCTCGGCCTCGTTGCCGGTCATGAGGTTGAGGTGGCCGAGGCGCTCGGACTTGCGGGTGCGGGCGTTGGTGAGCTCGGTGCCGGGCTTGATGGTGCCGGCCAGGACCTTGATGAAGGACAGGCGGCCCTTCTGCTGGTCGTTGAGGCTCTTGAAGACGAAGGCGACGGGACGGGTGTCCTCGGGGTCGATGTCGAGGCTCTCGCCGTTGACCAGGGGCACGGGACCAAAGTCGGCCATGGTGGGGAACCAGGCGACGATGGCGTTGAGCAGGGAGATGACGCCCTCCTCCTTGACGCAGGCGCCCGAGAAGACCGGGACGAAGATGCGGTCGCGGATGGCCTTGCCCAGGCAGCCCTCGAGCTCCTCCTGGGTGACCTCCTCGCCCTCGAGGTACTTCATCATGATGTCCTCGTCGGCCTCGGCGACGAGGTCGACCAGGGTCTCGCGGGCCATCTGGGCCTCGTCGAGGTACTCGGCGGGGACGTCCTGCTCGACGACCTTGCCGTTCTCGAGGTGGCGGGCCTTCATGTGGACGACGTCGATGACGCCGGAGAAGTCGTCGTTGATGCCCATGGGGATGGTGACGGCACCGAGGCGGTTGCCAAAGCGGTCGCGCAGCTGGGCGAGGACCGTGTCGAAGTCCTGCTCGGTGCGGTCGAAGCGGTTGACGAAGACCGCGCGGGCCAGCGAAAGGTCCTCGGCGGCGTACCACAGGCGGGTGGTGGTGGTCTGCGGGCCGGCGGAGGCGTCGATGACGAAGAGGGCCGTCTCGCAGGCGCTCATCGCGGCGTAGGCGTCGCCCACGAAGTCCGGGTAGCAGGGGGCGTCGAGGATGTTGAGGCGCCAGCCGTTCCACTTGATCGGCGCGATGGTGGTCGAGATGGAGAAGCCGCGGGCGCCCTCCTGCTCGTCGTAGTCAAGCGTGGGCTTGGTGCCGGCGTGGCCGCCGAGGCGCGTGGTGCGCCCGGACAGGTGAAGCATGGCCTCGGCCAGCATGGTCTTGCCCACGCCACCTTGGCCGACAAGGACGACGTTCTTGACCTGTTCGCTCATGTTGTGCCTCCCGTTTCTCCGCCGCCCGGGCCAATCCCCCGGCGACGGCATCTCTTGCCGCGCGTGACGGCGTACTTGCAGCATCATTCACTTTACCCGCGCACGATGCCCGCCGCGGTCACATATCGGGAGGCGGTAGCGATGCGTTGGTGGCTGCGTGCGAGGCGCGACCGCGCTACACTGGGACCATGGGATACAAGACGTACACATGCCCCGTCGCCAGGCGATGCGGAGGCTGCGAGTGGCTCGCGGTCCCCTACCCCATCCAGCTGCGACGCAAGGGCGAGCAGGTGCGGGAGCTGCTCGGCGACATGGCCGAGCAGGACGGCGCCACCATCGAGGACGTGCGCGGCATGGACGAGCCCGTCGCCTACCGCCACAAGGCCGCCACCCCCTTCGCCCCGGGCAAGGGCGGGCGGCTGCGCTGCGGCTTCTACGCCGCGGGGTCACACCGCATCGTCGCCTGCGAGTCGTGCCTGGCAGAGGACCCGCGTGCCCGCGAGGTCCTCAACGCCGTGGCGCGCGTGGCCGGCGAGCTGCACATACCCGCCTACGCCGAGGACCAGGGCACGGGCGTCCTGCGCCATGCCGTGGTGCGCTGCGGGCACGCCACGCCCGACCTCATGCTCGTGCTCGTCACCAACGGCCGCGCGCTGCCGCGCGAGCGGGCCCTCGTCGAGGCGCTCCGCGCGTCCTGCCCCGGCCTCACCACCATCGTCCAGAACGTCAACGTGCGCCGCACCAACGCCATCCTGGGCCGCGAGTGCCGCACCCTCTGGGGGCCCGGCCACATGCACGACGAGCTGCTCGGCTGCACGTTCGAGATCGGCCCCACGAGCTTCTACCAGACCAACCCGGTCCAGACCGAGGTCCTCTACCGGCTTGCCCTGGAGGGGGCGGGCCTTGCCGCGGGCATGCGCGCTCTCGACGCGTACTGCGGCACCGGCACCATCGGCATCTGCGCCGCCGCCCAGACCCCCGGCCTCGAGGTGGTGGGCGTCGAGCAGGTGGGCGGGGCCGTGAGCTGCGCCCGGCGCAACGCCGCCGCCAACGGCGTCGAGGGGCGCTGCCGCTTCGTGCGCTCCGACGCCACCGACCACCTCGTGCGGGCGGCCGCGGAGGGGCGGCGCTGCGACGCCGTCCTGATGGACCCGCCGCGGGCTGGCTCCACGCCGGAGTTCCTCTCGGCCGTGGCCGCCATGGGCCCCGAGCGGGTGGCCTACGTCTCGTGCAACATCGTGACGCAGGCCCGTGACCTGCACGTCCTTCGCGAGGCGGGCTACCGCCTCGAGCGCGTGAGCCCCGTGGACATGTTCCCGCACACCAAGCATGTGGAGTGCGTGTGCGTGCTGTCGCGCACGGCCGAGGGGCACCGACCATGAGCGGCTACTCCACCTATGCGGCGATCATCTTCGTCACCGAGACGGAGCGACGGGCCGTCGAGCGCATGTTCGACTGGTCCGACCTTCGCATGGCGGGGGACGCCCAGACCTACGCGGAGGCGTTCGTCGAGCGGGACGGCAGGCGGCTGCGCATCGTCTGCGCGCAGCAGGACGAGATGGGCATGACCGCCAGCGCCACCCTGACCATGAAGATGATCCAGCACTTTGCCCCCGAGTACGTGATCATGCCCGGCATCGCCGCGGGCACGGGGAACGCGTCCGCCTCGAGCCGCCAGGAGTTTGGCGACGTGCTGCTCGCCAGCTCGGTGTGGAACTTCTCGAACGGGAAGTACGTCTCGCCGCACGAGGCCGAGATCGTCTTTGGCGAGGTGGGCTTCAACCCCCGGCCGACCGTGGTCGAGATTGCGGGGGACCACATCGAGGAGATCCTGAGGCACCTTGGCTCGAGGGACACCGAGTTCTACGTCCACTACGGCCCGCTGGCGAGCGGCACCGCGGTGGTTGCGAACAAGTCCCTGCTTGAGAAGCAGGTCATGACGAGCTTCCAGGACACGGAGGGCGTCGAGATGGAGGGGTACGGCGTGGCGTACGCGGCGACCCACGCACCCGAGCCCCGGCCGCGCGTCATCATCGCGAAGAGTGTGTGCGACTTTGCCGACGAGCGCAAGGACGACGCCTACCAGAGGTTCGCGGCCTATACGAGCTGCGGGTTCGTGAAGGAGCTGCTGGA
>SUUD01000227.1 GCA_015062715.1 Olsenella sp.
GCACCTCAGTAGCACCCCGTCCGGGAGGGCGCCACACGGCCGGACCGTTGCCTATACTTGGCACGTCTCCCACCGGTCGACAGGAGCCAAGCCATGGAGAACAGCAGCAAGCCCGCAGGTCAGCCCCTCCCCGCCGAGTCCGACGCACCCACGTACCTTCCTGACGGCCAGGCTGCCCGCATGGGCGGCAAGGTGCACGGCGAGAGCCCCAAGGCGGTCATAGCCGCGGTGCTCGCCAACATCGCCATCGGCATCGTGAAGTTCATCGCCGCATTCTTCTCGGGCTCCTCGGCGATGATATCCGAGGGCGTGCACTCCATCGTCGACTCGGGCAACGGCCTGCTCCTGCTGTTTGGCATGAAGCGGGCGCAGCGCAAGCCCGACCTGGCCCACCCGTTCGGCTACAGCCAGGAGCTGTACTTCTGGACCCTGGTGGTCGCGGTGATGATCTTTGCCCTGGGCGGCGGGGTCTCGCTGTACGAGGGCATATCCCGCATCCAGGAGATCACCCCCGGGACCACCCTGGGCGATCCGACGCTCACCTACGTCATCCTCGTCATCTCGGCTCTCATCGAGGGCGCGTCCTTCACGGTCGCGCTGCGCGAGTTCAACGCCGCCCGCGGGGACATGAGCCCCCTGCGCTTCATCAAGGAGGCCAAGGACCCCAGCACCTTCACCGTCGTGCTCGAGGACGGCGCGGCGGAGCTGGGCCTGGCCATCGCCTTTCTGGGCACCTACCTGGGGCATGCCCTGGGCAACCCCTTCTTTGACGGAGGCGCCTCGATCCTCATTGGCGTGCTGCTCGCGGGCGTCGCCGTCGTGCTGCTGCGCGAGACGAAGGGCCTGCTCATTGGCGAGGGACTCAGGGTCGACGAGGTGCGCGAGGTCGAGCGCATCGTCAAGTCGGACCCCCTCGTGATCGAGTGCGGCCGCGTGCTCTCGCTCTACCTGGGCCCCCATGACATGCTGCTCGCCGTTGACGTCACGTTCGAGGACGGTGCCGAGCGAGACCACATCGACGCGTCGATCGACGCCATCGAGAGCGCCATCGTGAGCGCCCTCCCCCAGACGACCCGCATCTTCGTCGAGCCCGAGAACCTGCGGGCGACGACCAAGTCGGCGCGTCGCATGGACGAGCTCATGGGCGAGCGGTAGGTGGCGCGGGGACGCTCGTCCCCCTTAGGCACATGGCATGAAAACAAGAAGGACCGGGCACGCTGCCCGGTCCGAATTGTCTTGGAGGCGACGTCCGGATTCGAACCGGAGATAAAGGCTTTGCAGGCCTCTGCCTTACCACTTGGCCACGTCGCCGTCTATGAAAAAGGCCGATCGAAACCGGCCTAATGCTCGCATGGAGCGGGCTACGGGGTTCGAACCCGCGACCTCCACCTTGGCAAGGTGGCGCGCTACCAACTGCGCCAAGCCCGCGTGCGTAGGTAACTATAGGCGAACGTCCCTTCGCATGCAAGCGAGAATCTTAAAAGATTTTTGACCACACAATCGGCACGCCGGGATGCGGGACTCACAGGCCGTAGGCGCGCACCGTCCGTTCGATGCGCCGCGCCCACGGCTCCCAGATGAGCGCGAGGAAGATCGCCGTGGAGACGCCGTGCATGACGTCGAAGTGGATGCCGGCGGCAAAGGCGGCGAGCACCGTCTGCCAGGTGATGGGCCGCACGAAGCCCACCACGTGCCACGAGTTGAGCACGAGGCCATAGATGAGCCCCGATGCAAGGCCATAGCCCAGCAGCGCCCAGCGGTGCTCGAAGGCGCCATGCTCGGCGAGGACCCCGCCCAGGTACCCGATGAGCCCCCAGGCGTACATCTGCATGGGGGTCCAGGGCCCCTGCCCAAAGAACATGTTCGAGGCGAGCGCCGCCAGCGCCCCGCACATGAAGCCGTTGCGCCGTCCCAGGCAGGCGCCCGCCACGATGGCGATGGCCGACACGGGCTTGATGTCGGGCACGGGGGCCAGCGCCACGCGGCCGGCGGCCGCGACGGCCGCGAGCACAACGGTGGGCATGAGCTGGCGCAGGGCCGGACGAGAGGCCTCGTAGCTCGCCATGAACAGCGCCACGCACATGAGCGCCACCAGCAGCGTGAGCCCGGCGGAGCTCCTCACGCCCGCCAGGGCGCACCAGAGCAGCACCGCGGGCACGAGGACCAGCATGGGGACCTCCAGGGCCCCAAGCACGCCCACAAGGGCCCTGGGGGCCGTCTCGGGGGGCTGTGCGGTCTTGTCGGACATGCGCCGGCCCTCCTACCTGAACAGGACGTTGCGCTCGAAGAAGCGGCCCGTCGGCATGGTGCAGGCGATCGAGCCGTCGAAGAGCAGCGAGCAGCGGTCGCAGACGGCACGGGCGAGCGCGAGGTCATGGGTGGCGATGACGAAGGTGGTGCCGGCATCGCACATCTCGCGGACCAGGGCGTGCACCACGGCGCGCACGTCGGCGTCGAGGCCCGAGGTGGGCTCGTCGGCCAGGACCAGCGCCGGGCGAGGCAAAAGGACCTTGGCAAGCGCCACCAGCTGGCGCTGGCCGCGCGAGAGGTCGAGCGGGTCGCGGTCGAGAAGGCCGCCCAGGCCCAGGCGGTCCGCAAGGGCAAGGGCCTCGGCCTCGCCATAGCGTCCGGAGGAGGACCACTCCATGAGCTCGGAGCGCACGTCCTCGGCCCCCAGCAGCGCCTCGGGCGCCTGGGGCAGGTAGGCCTGCGAGCCATGCAGCGCGTTGTCGAGCCTGCCCCGGCGCACGGGGACGGTCCCCGCCACGGCGCGCAGGAGGGTCGTCTTGCCGCTCCCGTTGCCGCCAAGCAGGGCATGCGCCTCGCCGGCGGCCACCTCGAGCGAGAGTCCGCGCAGCACCCATGGCGCCTCGCGGTCGTAGCGCTGCCACACGTCCGCCGCCGTGACCACCGCCCCGCCCGGGACGGTCTGGCGCGGCAGGTGGGCCGGCACGGGCGCCTCGGCGACCTCGTCCAGGGCGACGGGGGCCAGCGCGCCCTCCCCCACCCGTACGGCACTGGTCGCGTACGCGGCGAGCGTCCAGGGCTCATGCGTGGCCACGACCACGGTAATCCCCAGCTCGCGGTTGAGCCGGAAGAGCGCATGGGCGAAGTCGTCGCGGGCCACCGGGTCGAGAAGGGCGGTCGGCTCATCCAGGAGCATCACCTCCGGCTCCATGACGAGGGCGCCAGCGAGGGCGACGAGCTGGCG
>SUUD01000035.1:0-9907 GCA_015062715.1 Olsenella sp.
CAGCGAATGAGCGAGCGAAGCGAGCGCCGAGCCCGGTGGGACAAATCCTCCGGGGTAACTGTCCCAAAGTGGGACGAATCCTCCGGGCTAGTGTCCCGGGGCAAGGCGGGGTTACAGGCGCTCGGCCACCGCGGCGGCAAGCAGGTCACGGTGCCCATGGACCAGCTTGCCGCCGCGGTGGCCACACCCTGCTCGACCTCGTCGGAGCCCAGCACCACGCACACGCGGGCCCCGAGCTTGTCGGCGAGCTTGAACTGGCTCTTGAGCGAGCGCCCCTGGTAGTCGGCCTCGGTGCGGATGCCCGCCTGGCGCAGCGCCAGGGTTGCGGAGAACACCGCCGGGCGCACCGACGCGTCGGTGCCCGCGACGAAGACGCACGAGGGCTCGTCGCCCGCAAGGTCGACGCCAAGCGCGGACAGGGCCAGCGCGATGCGCTCGAAGCCCACCGCAAAGCCGATGCCCGGGGTGGGCTTGCCGCCCTCGAGCTCCATGAGACCGTCGTAGCGGCCGCCGCCGCCGATGGCGCCGACGCCCGCGCCGATGGCCTCGACCTCGAAGACCGTGCGGGTGTAGTAGTCGAGGCCGCGCACGAGCGTGGGGTCCTCGACGTAGGCGATGCCCGCCTCGTCCAGGTAGGCCTTGACCTGCGCGTAGTGGGCGGCGCAGTCGTCGCAGAGGTTGTCGGTCACGAGCGGGGCTGCGACCATGACCTCGCGGCAGTGGTCGTTCTTGCAGTCGAAGGCGCGCAGCGGGTTGATCTGGGCGCGCTCGAGGCAGTCCTCGCACATCTCGTCGGCGTGGTCGAGGATGAACGAGCGCACGGCGTCACGGTAGGCGGGACGGCAGGTGGCGTCGCCCATCGAGTTGATGCGCAGCTCGAGCGAGTCGCGCGAGAAGCCCAGGCGCTCGAAGAACTCCATGAGGACGATGATGGTCTCGGCGTCGGCAGCGGCGTCGGGCGCCCCCAGCCACTCGAGGCCCACCTGGTGGAACTGGCGCAGGCGCCCCTTCTGCGGGCGCTCGCCACGGAACATCGGCATGGCGTACCACAGCTTCGCGGGAGCGCCGCCCTGGGGGACGAAGTTGTTCTCGACCGCGCTGCGGACCACGCCGGCCGTGCCCTCGGGGCGCAGCGCCATGCGCTGGCGGGCCTTGAGGTGCGCCTCGCCGCCCTTCTCGAAGAGTCCCTCGAGCAGCGCGCCGGAGAACACGCGGAACATCTCCTTGCGCACGACGTCGGTGGACTCGCCGATGCCGTGGACGAAGGTGTCGACCTGCTCGATGGCCGGCGTCTCGATCATCTCGAAGCCGTAGGTGCCAAACAGGTCGCGCGCGACGTCGGTCATGCGCTGCCAGGCGCGCATGTAGCTTCCAAAGAGGTCCTCGGTTCCCTGAACCCGCTGTGCCATGGGATGCCCCCGTTCTCGTTGCAGTCAACCTGCTAAGCATAGCAATCTTGCGGGCACGGGACGCAGCGGCCGGCCAGCTTCCCCGGAAGACTACAGGTAGCGGTCGAGGGCGCGCTCCACCGCGGCCATCTTGCGCGGCCGCGGGTGGCGCACCAGCCTGCCACGGCACATGACCAGCTCGAGGCTGCGCAGGCGCGAGAGGTCCTCGAGCGGGTTGGCCGCACACACGACGAGGTCGGCCGACTTGCCCGCCTCGAGCGTCCCGACCTGCTCGGACAGGCCGAGGATGGACGCGTTGACGGCCGTGGCCGTGTGCAGGGCGAAGTCTGGCGTGACGTCGCAGTACCGCACGAAGTAGACCAGCTCGCGCCACATGTCGTAGTGCGTGATGAAGGGACAGCCGGAGTCCGTGCCCAGGCCGACGGGAATGCCCGCGTCGAGGCAGGCCCTGGCGCAGGCGATGATGCCATCCATGACGACCTTGCCGTTGGCCTTCGCCAGGGCGGGCACATGGCTCTCCTCGAGCGGGAAGAGGGCGTAGGGCAGGGCGGGACTTATCGTGCAGACATCGGCGGCGCCGCGCTCCCGGAAGAGCTCGATGATGCGCTCGTCGGGCTGGGCGCCGTGCTCGATGGTGTCGACGCCGTTCTCGAGCGCCACGCGCACGCCCTCGGGGCTCTCCACGTGCGCGCACACGCGGTACCCCAGCTTGTGGGCCTGGTCGCAGGCGGCGCGCACCAGCTCGGGCGGCATGCGCAACACGCCCGGCTCGCCCTCCTCCGAGGCGTCCATGACGCCGCCGGTGATCATGAGCTTGATCCAGTCGGGGTTGGTCGCCGCGATCTGCCGAACGTGCTCGGCGGCCTCGTCGGCCGAGGAGGCCTCGGTGGCGAGCGAGCCGGCGAAGTGGCCGCCCGGGACGGAGACGCCGGTGTTGCACACGAGCATGCGCGGGCCCTGGGCGCGACCCGCGTCAACGCGGTCGCGGATCTGGCCGTCGAAGTCCAGGATCCCGCCCACGCAGCGCAGCGTGGTGACGCCCGAGAGCAGCTGCGTCCTCGCCATGCTCGCGCACAGGGCGCGATATCCCGCCAGCACCGGCGGCACGCGGCTCAGCGTGTCGAAGAGCCTCTTGTAGTTGACGGGCTTGGCGTTCTTGCGCGGCGGCTTGCCCGAGGCGGCCAGGTGCGCGTGCAGGTTGACGAGGCCGGGCATAACGTAGGCGCCGGCCAGGTCGACGATCTCGTGGCCCGCGAGGTCGGCCGTGCTCAGCTCGCCTACCGCCTCGATGCGCTCGCCGTCGACCAGCACCGCCCAGCCCTCGTGCGCCACCATGACGCCCGACTCGTCCAACGTGCCGTCCAGCACATGCCCGTTCACCAACGCATATCGTCCCATGCCATCCTCCTCGCCACGCCAATGAAACACAGGTACCGGGTACTTCCGTGCGTTTGCCCTAGTCCTCCGCAAAGAGCCCGTGCAGGGTCTCGTAGAACGACTCGATGACGCTCCAGACGTGCTCGCCGTCACGCCAGGCCACGTCGATCGAGATGGTGGAGTCGGGCCCCAGGTCGAGCGCGACCATGCCGCTGCCCTCCCCGTCGCCAAAGGTCGCCCGCACCTGGCGCATGGGCACGAAGCAGGCGCCCACGCCCTTCGAGGCGAGGTCGACCAAGGTCTCGGAGTTGGTCGAGCGCACGCGCACCCAGGGACGCACCCCCGAGCGTGCCAGCAGGCGACGCGCCGTCTGGCCCGGCTCGTCGCGCTCGCCCAGCAGCATGAAGGGGCACTTCCCCAGGACGGAGAGGTCGCCGTCGTCGTGCAGCCGCGATATCGCCTCGTCCACCGGGATGCCGCTCTCGACGACCACGCGCTCGAGCAGCTCCTCGGAGAGCAGCAGCACCACGTGCTCGTCGTAGAGGTGGCGCACCACGAAGCCCGAGAGGTCATGGGGGACCGACGCCACGACCAGGTCGACGCGACCCTCGCGCAGAAACTCGATGAGCTCCTGGTTCTCACCCTCCATGACCAAGGCGTTGATGCCGGGGTGCGCGCCCTGGAAGACGGAGAGCGCCTCGGGCAGGATCATGTGCCCGCGGGTCGCCGCGATGCCGATGCCCAAAAGACCGCGCTCGTCCTGCGCGATGTCGAGGAACTCCTGGTCGAGCGTGCGCTTGGTCGCCTGGAAGCGACGGGCGTAGGTGAGGAAGCGGTCGCCCGCGTTGGTGAGGGTGAGGGGCACCTTGCGGTTGACGAGCTTCACGCCAAGCTCGCGCTCGACCCCCGCGATGTGGGCGGAGAGGGTTTGCTGGGTCACGTTGAGCCGCTCGGCCGCCCGCGTGAAGCTGCGCTCCTCCGCGAGGGCGATGAAGTAGTCCATGGTGACGAGGTTCATGCGGCATCTCCCTAGCACACAAATTGAAACTGTACTTCATATCAATAATAACAGTTGGATTTCGATATTGATGCGGCGTAGGTTATAGACGGTCCGAACGGCGCGCGTAAGGAAGCCATCGTGTACGAAGTCGCAATCATCGGCATGTTCGTGGTGACGCTCGTCACCACGCTCGTGATCGACGCCCCCATCCCGGTTGCCCTCATCATTGGCTACGTCATCTTCTTCAACTACGGCCTGCACCACGACCACGAGGTGGGCGACCTCCTGCGCATGTCCGCCAAGGGCCTCAAGACCGTCCTGCCCATCCTGGCGCTCTTCGCCATCATCGGCATGCTCACCGCCTCCTGGCGCGCTGCCGGCACCATCCCCGCCATCGCCTGCGCGTCGACCCGCGTCATCGGCGCCGGCACCCTCGTGCCCCTCACCTTCCTTCTGTGCTGCGCCATGTCCATGCTCATGGGCAGCTCGTTCGGCACCTCCGCCACCATGGGCGTCATCTGCATGACCATCGGGACCACCATGGGCGTGAGCCCCGCCCTCATGGGCGGCGCCATCCTGTCGGGCAGCTTCTTCGGCGACCGCTGCTCGCCCATGTCGTCGAGCGCGGCGCTCGTGGCCACCCTCACCGGCACCGAAGTGTTTGACAACGTCAACCGCATGATGCGCACGGCCGTCGCGCCCTTCCTGCTCAGCGTCGCCCTGTACATCGTGCTCGGTGCCGGAGCCGCGGGCACCGCGGACATGCCCGACCTCGTCGGGCCCTTCGCCGAGACGTTCGACCTCTCCGTGGTCGTGTTCCTCCCCGCCCTCGTGGTGCTCGCGCTCTCGCTCGCAAAGGTCGACGTGCGCCGCACCATGCTCGCCAGCCTCGCCTGCGCGCTCGTCATCACCGTCGCGGTGCAGGGCCAGCCGCTCGAAAGCCTGCCCGGCCTGCTCCTCTGGGGCTATCACGCCCCCGACCCGCAGATCGCCGGCCTCGTCAACGGCGGGGGGATCGTCTCGATGGCCGAGATCGCCCTCATCGTCGCCACCGTCTCGACCTACTCGGGCCTCTTCAGCGGCACGGGCCTGCTCGACAACGCCAACCGTCAGGTGACGCTGCTCGCCCGGCGCACCACCCCCTTCATGGGCGTGCTCGCCACGAGCCTCATCACCTCGTTCATTGCCTGCGACCAGATCCTCGTGGTCATGCTCGCCGATCAGCTCTGCGACCGCACTGAGCATGACGGCAGCGCCCTCGCCCTCGACCTCGAGAACAGCGCCATCCTGGTCCCCGCCCTCACCCCGTGGTCGACGTCGTGCGCCGGCATCCTGAGCTTCGTCGGCGCGCCGGTCTCGAGCATCCTCTTCGCCTGCTTCGCCTACCTGGTCCCCCTGTGGACCCTCGCGATCTCGCTCTTCCAGCGCCACAACCCCGCGTTCGCAGAGAGCCGCGCCGCCCGCGTGCTCGGCCTCGACGAGCGCGACGACGTCCGCCGCTGGCTCGACGCCGAGGGAAACCTCGCCTAGGGCAGCCGGCAGGCGGGGCAAGCGCGGGGCCCAGCCAATCACAGACGTCATGTGCGCGCAGTGAAGACGGCCGCGCCCCGATTCCCGCAAAGAGACGAACGGGTATCCTGCCGAGGTTTGAACTTTGGAACCAAGGAGGTGCCCATGGTCAAGATCCGCGACCTCAACCAGCGCCAAAGGCGCATCTACTCGGCCTGCTTGAACGGCTGGTACCTGAGCGGCAGGTACACCGCATCCTTCGACAACCACCGACGCTCGTTCCGCGCCGACAGCCCCTCGATCCTGTTCCGCGACGTCGAGGCATGGTACGACTCGCACCGCGAGAACCACCCCGAGGCGCACCTGCTGGTCAAGTGCGAGCAGGCGCTCTGACCTCTCGCCAGCAGGCACAGATTGCACGAAAAGGCGGCCGTCCCAGATTGGGACGGCCGCCGTCATGACACCGATGGCGCGTTGGCGCTACTTCCCCATGAGGCCGTTGGGGGCGACCGAGGCCACCGCCTCGTCGAGCATCTTGAGGATGTCCGGCATGGACACCAGGCTCTCGATCTTCTCCATGAGCAGGTTGTGGAGACGCCCGTCCGCCAGCATGACCCCGCCGACGACCTGCTCGAGGTCGTCGTCGGTGAGCTCGACGCCCAGCTTCCCGAGGACCTCGAGCCTCTGCTTGTCGGTCGCGGCGTCCAGTGCTGACTCAAGCTGCCTGGCGAGCTCGTTCGTGTCCATGGTTGCTCCTCTCGTGTGGCGGCGTCTCTCTTCCAAATCTTATACGACCCCGACCCCTCCCGTGTCCCTCCCCGCAAAGAAGGTTTTTATCCTTTGACAGGTACATGGAGTCCCGTTTCTCAGAGAGACCCTCCCCCGGCGATTTCTCGAAGAGCTGAGCCGGGGGAGGGTCTCTCTGAGTTGGATCAGGAATGCAAAGACTGTGCTAGCAGATCTCGTGGACCCAGCCCGCGGGGCCCTCGATCTCGCCGGCCTGGATGCCGGTGAGCGTCTCGCGGAGCTTGGCCAGGACCGGGCCGACGTGGTCCATGCCGGTGCCAAAGACGTGCTCGACGCCCTCGAGGTCGACGACCTTGCCCACGGGGCTGATGACGGCGGCGGTGCCGCACATGCCGCACTCGACGAACTGGTCGATCTCGTCGAAGCGCACCGGGCGCTGCTCGACCTTCATGCCGAGCATCTCCTCGGCCACGGTCACGAGCGAGCGACGCGTGATGGAGGGCAGGATGGAGTCGGTGAACGACTGCGGCACCACGAGGCCGCCGTCCTCGGTGACGAACAGGAAGTTGGCGCCGCCGGACTCCTCCACGTAGGTGCGGGTCTGGGAGTCGAGGAACATGTTGTCGGCGTAGCCCTCGGCGTGGGCCTCGACGCTGGGATAGAGCGACATGGCGTAGTTGAGGCCGGCCTTGATGTTGCCGGTGCCGTGGGGAGCCGCGCGGTCATACGCCGAGACCTTGAGGGCCACGGGCTGGACGCCGCCCTTGTAGTAGGGGCCGACGGGGGTGACCAGGATGCGGAACTGGTACTCGGTGGCGGGCTTGACGCCAATGACGTCGCCGGTGGCAATCATGAACGGGCGGATGTAGAGCGTGGCGCCCGAGCCAAAGGGGGGCACCCACGCGATGTTGGCCTTGACGACCTGCTCGACGGCCGAGATGAAGCGGTCCTCGGGGAACGGCGGCATGCAGACGCGCTGGGCGGAGTCGTACATGCGCTTGGCGTTCATGTCGGGGCGGAAGCAGACGATGCGACCATCCTTGGTGGTGTAGGCCTTGAGGCCCTCGAAGACCTCCTGGCAGTAGTGGAAGATGCCGGCGCACTCGCTCATCACGATGCTGTGGTCGGGCGTGAGGATGTCCTCGCCCCAGGCGCCGTCCTTGTAGTTGCACGCGTAGCTGAAGTCGGTCTTGGTATAGGCGAACGTGAGGCTGCCCCAGTCGATGTCCTTCTTCTCCATGACGAAAAGCTCCCTTGTCGTAGGTCCGAACGTTGCGATTACGATAGCGCTTGGGAGCCGGGGTGGCGTGCCTTTTGTCGAAGCATTTACAATGTGCCGGTTGGGCGCGACGCCAAGGGAGGGCATCATGCGCATGTTCAGAAACGACTACTCCGAGGGGGCTGCCCCCGAGGTTCTCGAGGCGCTGGTGCGCACCAACGCCGAGCAGCACGTTGGCTACACGGAGGGCGACGACCACTGCGAGCGGGCGCGCGAGCTCATTCGCGCCGCCTGCGGCCACGATGACGTTGCCGTCGAGTTCTCCATCGGCGGGACAAGCACCAACCTGGTGTGCATCGAGGGCATGACCCGTGGCTGGGAGGGTGTCATCTGCACGCCCGAGGCCCACATCAACACCCACGAGACGGGCGCCATCGCCGCCACCGGCCGCTCCGTCCTGCCCACGCGCGACACCGACGGCTTCGTCTCGCCGGCCGAGGCGGAGCGCGTCTGGCGCTACCAGACGGGCACGGGCCGGCACATGACCAAGCCCGCCGTGGTCTACATCTCCAACACCACCGAGCTGGGCGGCGTCTGGAGCAAGGAGCGCTTCGACGCCCTCTGCGACTGGGCCGACGAGCGCGGCCTCAAGGTCTACCTCGACGGCGCGCGCCTTGGCAGCGCCCTCACCTCCCCCGCCGCGGCCGGCCTCACGCTCGAGCACATCGCGCGCCGCTGCGCCGCCTTCTACCTTGGCGGGACCAAGAACGGCATGCTCTTTGGCGAGGCCGTGGTCATCTCCGACCCGGCGCTCAGGGAGGCCTTCCCCTACCTCATCAAGGAGCGCGGCGGCCTCATGGCAAAGGGGCGCCTGCTGGGCGTCCAGTTCGAGGCGGCCTTCGAGCGGCCGGCAGACGGTGGGGAGGCGCCGTTCTGGCGGCTTGCCCGCGGGGCCAACGAGCGTGCGTTCCGCCTGCGCCAGGGCCTTCTCGACCTGGGCTTCGAGGCCTATGGCGAGGCCCCCTCGAACCAGCAGTTCTTCTCCTTCGAGCCAAAGGTCGCGCAGCGCTTTGCCGACGAGGCTGGCTGCGAGGTCTTCCAGGAGCTGCCCGACGGGCGGCTGCTGACCCGCTTCGTGTGCTCGTGGGCCACGACCGACGACGACGTCGACGAGGTGCTCGACCTCGCCCGCAGCCTGTAGGCGGGGCCATGGCACGGCTCGATCGAGAGGGGGGCGTCGACTTCTCCGGCCCGGCGGTGCTGACGGCCGGCGCCATCACCTCGTGCCTCCTGTGGGGAAGCGCCATCCCCTTCGTCCGCATGGGCTACCAGCTGCTGGGCATCGACGCCGCCGACACGGGCTCCCAGCTGCTGTTCGCCGGCACCCGCTTCTTCCTCGCCGGTCTTGCCGTGGCCGTCGCCCACGCCGTCGCCACGCGGTCCGCCCGCGTACCCAGCAGGCGCGACCTATGGGCGGCGTTTCGCATCTCGCTGTTCCAGACCTTCGGGCAGTACCTGCTCTACTACATCGGCCTCGCCCACTCCACCGGCGTCAACGGCGCCATCTCGCAGGGCATCGACGTCTTTGCCTCGCTGGTCATCTCCGCCGTGATCTTCCGCATGGAGCGCCTGACGCCGCAGAAGGTCGTGGGCGCCCTCATCGGCTTCTGCGGCATCCTGCTCGCCGACGCAGGCAGCCGCGCCGCCGGTGCCGGCGGCGGCTTCACGCTCACCGGCGAGGGCTTCGTCATGCTGGCGACGGTCTCCTCGGCGCTGGCGTCGGTCCTCACGCGCAAGTACGCCCAGGACACCGACCCCATGGTGCTGTGCGGCTGGCAGTTCATGATGGGCGGCGTGGGGCTGCTCGCCTGCGGCGTCGCCCTCCACGGCCACGTCGCCACACCAAGCCCCGCCGGCCTGGGCATCCTCGCCTGGCTCGTCATGGTGTCGGCCGTGGCCTACGGCATCTGGAGCGTGCTGCTGCGCGACAACGACGTCAGCCGCGTGTCGGTCTACACCTTCACGCTCCCCATCTTCGGGGTCATCCTGTCGCTGCTGCTGCTGGGGGACGAGGGCACGGCCCTCGGCCCCATGACCTTCGTCGCATTGGCCCTCGTGAGCCTGGGAATACTGGTCGTTGAGCGGGCACCGGCGGAATGACCATCCAATCCGGTGCCGCCCGGTCTGGTATGGTGGGCATGTCCATGCCCGTCACGTTTGGAGGCAGCCCATGAGCAAGCCCGTCGCCCGTTTCCTTGGCCTCTTCACGACCCTCGCCCTCGCGCTGGCGCTGTGCGCATGCGGAGGGGGCATCAAGCCCGAGGAGGGCATCACCTTCAAGAACGACCTGGAAGCGGACGTCCAGGCCATCTACATCACCTCGACCGAGGTGGACGTCTGGGGCGAGCCCGTCCACGACGAGGCGATCGGCGCCAAGAAGAGCGTGGTCCTCGAGGCAAGCGTGCTCCCGGCGGACGTGACGGACTTCTCCTATGACGTCGCCGTGCTCGACGAGAACAACACGCTGTACGAGTTCTACCTGGTCCCCATCGAGGTGGGCAACACCCTCACCGTCTTCGTGGGGACCGAGAGCCCCTGCCTCGTCGTGACCGACCAGTACGGCAACGACACCGCCATAGACGGCGA
>SUUD01000035.1:10007-12073 GCA_015062715.1 Olsenella sp.
ACCGTCTTCGTGGGGACCGAGAGCCCCTGCCTCGTCGTGACCGACCAGTACGGCAACGACACCGCCATAGACGGCGAATCATATTCCATCAATGAATAGCTGGCGTCGACGCGTCCCACGCCCACCGAGCCAGGCGGGCCAATGGCCCATCTCCGCTTCGTTGGCAGAGTTGCCGCCACAGGTCATGGGTATGGTTGGGCCATGCCCAACCGCACCACGCCCTAGAGGAGGGAACCACCCATGAAGAAGAGTCTCCGAACCGTCTGCATGGCCGCCGTGATGGCCCTTGCCGTCGCGCTGTGCGCCTGCGGCGGCCCCGACCCCGCGTCCGGAATCACCTTCCGCAACGCGACCGACGACATCGACGTCGCGGGCTTCTACATCAGCTCGACGACGAGCGACAATTGGGGCGAGCACTGCAACAGCTCGACCGTCAAGGCCGGCTCCGAGACCGTCATCGATGACGACGTCCTCGTCGACGGTGCCGGAGTAGCCTATGACGTCGCGGCCTACGACGGCGAGTCCATGATCTACGAGTTCTACGAGGTGACGCTCGACACGGGCTACACGATCGACTTCGTCGAGGGCACGGGCACCGTCGACCCGCCCACCCTCACCGTGACCGATGCCGCGGGCGGCACCCAGGTCTACGAGGGCTATGCATCTGTTCACGTCGGCTAGCGCCAGGCGCCCATAGCGAGTCCAGTCTGGGGGGCGGTCCTGCGGGGCCGCCCCTCCCTTGTGCGGCGATGGCTAGAGGGTGAGCCCCTCGTAGCTGCGAATCTCCTCGTCTGCAAGGGCGGTGTCGAGCTCGACGACGCCGCCCTTGAAGGCGATGACGTAGGCGCCCGCAGCCTTGCCGGCAGCCACGCCCGAGGGCGAGTCCTCGAAGACGACCGTACGTGCGGGGTTGGCCCCAAGCAGCTCCATGCCCATGAGGTAGGGGTCGGGCGCCGGCTTGCAGGCAGGCGGCTCCTCCCCACAGACCGTGGCGTCAAAGTACCTGGCAAGGTCCAGGCGCTCGAGCGCACCCTCTATGCAGGGCCGGTTCGTGGTCGAGACGATCCCCATCCTCACGCCGCGCTCCCTGAGCGACTCGAGCAGCGTGCGAACCCCGGGGAATGGCTCGAGCGGCGCCGAGAAGTAGACCTCCTGGTTGCCGCCGCGGATGTCCCAGTACTCGTCAACGGTCATCTCTATGCCCCGGCGGGCGAAGATGGGCGGGAAGGTGGTCTCGCCGTTCGTCCCGATGGTGGTGCACAGCTCCTCCCACGTGGGCGTGAAGCCGAACTTCTCGGGCATGACGCGCAGGTCGATCTGAAGTCCCAGGACCTCGGTGTCGGCAAGGGTGCCGTCAAAGTCGAAGAGGGCACAGTCGATGCGTTCTGGCCGGGGCATGGGGGCTCCTTCTGGGTCTCGGTGTACTCACCTCAGTGTATACGAAGTATATGACCTTATATAACAAGTAGCGGCTTATCCCCGTTACTTCCCCTATCTTTTCTAATAATGAATAAAGTCTGCGATATTCCTGAATAATATTATTTCTTCCATGTTTCGGCTATATTTCTACTTTCGCAAACTAAACTGAATACGCACCAGTTTCTACCACCGTGCCCGGACCCAGTGTCCGGGCACACCTGTCCGAAAGGAGAAGTGCATGGACACGCACTTCAGGTTCTCGCGCGCGTCGCAGGCCATCATCGCCGGCGCGCTCGCGGCAACCCTCGCGGTCTCCCCCTCGACCGCACTCGCCTGCACCCAGGTCTACATGGGCGGTGACCTCACCTCGAACGGCGACGTCATCTACGGTCGCTCCGAGGACGCGGCCAACCGCTACCTCAAGGAGTTCGGCATCGAGCCGCGCTCCGAGGGCAAGGAGTACTGGAGCGGCGAGAACGGCCCCGACCTCGACGAGTCGATCAACTTCCACCGCGTCTCGCCCGGCGCCACCTATCGCTACACCTACCTACGTGACCTTCCCGAGGACTGGGACGGCGCCGTCAAGGCCTACTCCGAGGCCGGCATCAACGAGCTGGGCGTGACCGCAGACTGCACCCTCACCACCG
>SUUD01000228.1 GCA_015062715.1 Olsenella sp.
GACTCCGTCGACCTCACCGTCGAGGGCGGCGGCCAGGCCTTCGTGACCGTGACCAACACCGGCGACTACGCCGGCAAGTCCGTGGTCGAGCTCTTCGTCCAGACCCCCTACACCGGCTCCGTCGAGAAGTCTGCCATCCAGCTCGTCGGCTTCGCCAAGACCGGCGTCCTCGAGCCCGGCGCCAGCGAGACCGTGGTCATCGCCATCGACCCGGCCCTGTTCGCCAGCTATGACGAGACCGTCACCAAGGCCGACGGCACCCAGGGTGCCTGGGTCCTCGAGGCCGGCGACTACTACTTCGCCATCGGCAACGGCGCGCACAACGCGCTCAACAACGTCCTCGCGCTCAAGACCGGCTCCACCGACGGCCTGGTCAGCGTGAACGAGGGCGAGGTCATCGACCCCGCGAACGCCGTCAAGTGGACCCTTGACGCCACCGACGTCGAGACCTACTCCGTGAACGTCCAGAATGCCCTGCAGGACATGGACATCAACAAGCAGATCCCCGACACGGCCGAGTACACCACCCGTGCCGACTGGACCCGCGGCTGGGCCACCGTCACCGACATCACCCCCACCGATGCCATGGCCGTTGGCCTCAACAACGACAACTACCAGCTCAACGCCAACGGCGAGGGCGTCACCTGGGGCGCCGACAACGGCCTCACCCTGCTTGACATGGTGACCACCGACGCCGACGGCAACGTCATCGTCACCGACATCGACGACCCCGCGTGGCAGCAGCTGGTCGAGCAGGTCACGCTCGACGAGGCCATCCAGTTCATCGAGTGCGCCGGCGACGACATCGAGAACATCGACTCCGTCATGCTCCCGCGCACCTACATGAACGACGGCCCCATCGGCTTCGCCTATGACCAGGTCGCCGGCTACAAGACCCGCTGGAACGAGACGAACGCCGGTGCCCCCACCTACGTGGCTGCCGACGATCCGCTGGGCACCTACTCCATGGCCACCAACCCCACCGAGCCCGTCGTGGCGGCCACCTGGAACAAGGAGCTCATCGAGCGCGAGGGCGAGCTGTACGGCGAGGACGCCCTCTGGGCCAAGGAGAGCATCTGCATCTGCCCGGGCGTCAACCTGCACCGCACCCCGTACTGCGCGCGTAACCACGAGTACTACTCCGAGGACTCCGTCCTCACCAACCTGTGCGCGATGGCGTTCTGCCGTGGCGCCTCCTCCAAGGGCCTCGTGACCCAGGCCAAGCACTACGCCTTCAACCACCAGGAGCTCAACCGCTCCGGCCTGTCCACGTTCATGACCGAGCAGGCCGCCCGTGAGAACGAGCTGCGCTGCTTCCAGGGCGTCATGTCCACCAACACCACCGGCACGGTCATGACCGCCTTCAACCGCGTCGGCACCGTGTTCGCCGGCGCCCACCCGGGCATCCTCAACCAGATCGCCCGCACCGAGTGGGGCTTCAAGGGAGGCTTCGTCACCGACATGGCCGCTGCCCAGGCTGCCGAGTACATGAACTGGTGCGACACCGTCGCCGCTGGCGGTGGCCTCATGCTCGCCAGCTCCAACGCGAACTTCGCCAACACCTCGTTCGGCATCATGGAGAACTCCCGTGACGCCATCGCGGCCGACACCTACTACCAGGAGCAGATGCAGGACGCCATCAAGACGTGGCTGTGGGCCTGCGCCCACTCCACCATCACCAACGGCCTGACCTCGACCACCGAGATGCACGCCGTCACCCCGTGGTGGCAGATGGCCCTCAACTGCGCCTGCGGCTGCTTCGGCATCCTCACCGCCCTGTTCGCGTTCCTGTCCGTCCGTACCAAGAAGAACGCGTAAGGAGGTCACTGACATGAGCAAGAAGATTGGGTTCTTCGTCCTGTTCGCCGCGGTCGTGGTCGACGCCGTCGCCATGTTCCTGTATGGCGGGTCCTACGCCAAGACCCAGAGCGCCTACATCTGGATGGCCGTCGCTGCCGTCATCGGCCTGGTTGCCGCCTTCGCCGGCCCCAAGGCCCCCGCAATCTGCAACTGGGGCCCGGCCGTCGCCGCCGCCGCCATGGCCGCCGGCATCGCCTATGGCGCCACGGTCATGTCCGACCCCATCGGCTACTACATCTCTGGCCTGTACCAGTTCAGCACGCTTCAGCCGTGGATCATCTACACCACCGTCGGTGTCATCGCGCTGGTGCTGTTCCTGGTCGCCGGCTTCATGGGCGTCGCCTCCGAGGACTAGTCCTCGACATGTGACCGCATGAGGGGATGCCGCGACCTCCGGGGCGCGGCATCCCCGTTCCAAGAAGCTGGAGGCACGCATGAGAAAGATCGACTTCAACCGGGGCTGGACGGTTCGCTGCCTCACCCGTGACGAGGGCGAGAGGCTCGTCAACCTGCCCCACGACGCCATGATCGGCGAGGACCGCTCCGACACGAGCGCCGGCGCCGACAACATCGGCTACTTCGTGGGCGGCGACTACGAGTACGTCAAGTCGTTCGACGTCCCCGCGAGCTGGGAGGGCCGTACCTCCATCTTCGAGTTCGAGGGCGTCTACCACAACGCCGAGGTGTGGCTCAACGGCGAGAAGCTCCACTTCCGCCCCTACGGCTACACCAACTTCTACGTGGACGTGACCGACCACCTCAGGCTGGGCGAGGCCAACGAGCTCAAGGTCATCGCCCGCAACGAGGACCAGCCCAACAGCCGCTGGTACCCCGGCACCGGCATCTACCGCCCCGTCAGCCTGTGGGTGGCGGACGGCCGTCACGTGGTCCTCAACGGCGTGCGCATCCGCACGCTCGACCACGAGGCAGGCACCATCGAGGTCAAGGTCACCACGTCCGAGCCCGGCCCGGTGACCGTCGAGGTCCTCGATGGCGACGCCGTGGTCGTCTCGGCCGACGCCGAGGCCGCCGAGGGCACGGCCACCCTCACCATCGCGGTGCCGGACGCCAAGCTGTGGAGCTGTGACGAGCCCAACCTGTACGTCGCCCGCGTCACCGCAGGCGATGACGTGGTCGAGGAGACCTTCGGCATCCGCACCCTGGCCTGGAGCACCAAGTGCGGCATGACCATCAACGGCGAGCGCGTCATCCTGCGTGGCTGCTGCGTGCACCACGACAACGGCATCCTGGGCGCCTGCGCCTTCCCCGAGGCCGAGGAGCGCAAGGTCCGCCTCATGAAGCAGTACGGCTACAACG
>SUUD01000229.1 GCA_015062715.1 Olsenella sp.
GTAGCCGTCCATGACGAAGTCGTAGGTCCAGGAGCCCACGGACAGAGGATCGCTGTCCAGGCGCTCGATGTCAGCCTCGACGGGCTGGGTGAAGGGCTGGTGCTCGGCCGCATAGGCGCCGCGCTCCTCGTCCCAGTGGAACAGCGGGAAGTTGACGACCCACAGGAAGTCGTGGCCCTCGCGCGGGATCTCGAGGACGTTGGCCATGTGGTTGCGCATGCCACCCAGGATCTCGTCGGACTCAAGGCGCCCGCCCACGGCAAACAGGACCAGGTCGCCGGGATTGGCGCCCATCTCGGCCCTGAGGGCGTCGATCTCGTCCTGGGAGAGGAACTTGGCGATGGGGCTCTGAACGGAGCCGTCCTGCTTGAAGGCGACCCAGGCGAGGCCCTTGGCGCCCAGCGACGCCGCGACGTCACCCAGCTTGTCGATCTTGGAGCGGCCCCAGACGCCGGCGCCGGGGGCGCAGATGGCCTTGATGTGCTGGCCGTCGGTTGCGGCGGCCGACGCGAACAGCTTGAAGCCCGACCCGGCGAAGATGCCCGTCACGTCATGGAGCTCCATGCCGATGCGGGTGTCGGGCTTGTCGATGCCATAGGTGTCCATGGCGTCCCAGTACTGGATGCGGCGCAGGGGCAGCTCCATCTTGACGCCCATCTTGCCAAAGGCCTCGGCGAAGACCTCCTCGAGCGCGCCCATGACGTCGTCCTGGTCGACGAAGCTCATCTCGATGTCGACCTGGGTGAACTCGGGCTGGCGGTCGGCGCGCAGGTCCTCGTCGCGGAAGCACTTGGCGACCTGGTAGTAGCGCTCGACGCCGCCCACCATGAGGAGCTGCTTGAGCAGCTGCGGGCTCTGGGGCAGCGCGTAGAAGTTGCCGGGCTGGAGGCGCGAGGGGACGATGAAGTCGCGGGCGCCCTCGGGGGTCGACTTGAACAGCGACGGCGTCTCGACCTCCATGAAGGCGCGGTCGTGCAGGGCCTGGCGGATCGCGAAGGTGAAGTCGGAGCGCAGGCGCAGGTTGGCCATCATCTTGGGACGACGGATGTCGAGGTAGCGGTAGCGCAGGCGCATGTCCTCGCTGGTCTCGATGTGGTCCTCGATCTGGAAGGGCGGCGTCTTGGAGGAGTTGAGCACCTCGACGCGGCTGGCCAGGACCTCGATCTCGCCGGTGGGGAGGCTCTCGTTGGTCTGGCCCTCGATGCGGTGGCGCACCTCGCCCTCGACGAGCACGGGCCACTCGGGACGAATCGTCTCGGCAGCCGCGAACACCTCGGGCGCGCAGAGGTCGGGGTCAAAGAAGACCTGGGTGATGCCCTCGCGGTCGCGCAGGTCTACGAAGATGAGGCCGCCAAAGTCGCGACGGGCGCGGACCCAGCCGGTGAGCGTCACGGTCTCCCCGATGTTGGAGGCGCGCAGCTCGCCGCAGGTATGGGTGTGAAGGGAGTGGGTGTCTTGCGACATGGTTCAGTCCTTTCGTCTGTGCCGCCCCGTGCCGTTGACAGGCGGCTTGGTCTACAGACGGCCCGGCAGGCGTAGACGGCGCCGACCAGACACGCGAGAAAGCATGATAGCACCTGTCAACCCGCCGTGTGTCAGGGGCCGGAGGCTCGGCACACGGCGAGACACCCGCCCCGGAGGATTTGTCCCACCGGGCTCGGCGCTCGCTTCGCTCGCTCATTCGCTGCGCTCATGGCTCGCCCTCGTGGGACAAATCCTCCGGGGCGGGTGTCCCACGGCGACCAGACCTATGCCGCGGCGGCAAGCTCCTCGTCGGCACCCTCCGGCGCCGGCAGCTCCCCCTCGAGCACGCATGACTCGCGGTCGAATCCGTCCCCCAGCACCTGCGAGCAGAAGTCGACGCACCACTGGCGCGACCAGCCCTTGCCGGGGTCGGCCGTGGCGATGCCGTTGGCCGCGGCCTGCTCCTCGGTGTAGGTCGGGAGCTTGAAGGCGGTGATGCCGTGGTAGCCGGGGTTGCGCTGGGTCACGGTGGGGGTGAAGGAGTACGAGGACACCCAGGCCGCGTCGCCGTCCTTGACGAGCCGCACCTTCGCGAGGCCGCCGATCATGTTCTCGCAGCCCGGGGAGGTCGACACGAAGTTGCCCACGCTCCAGAACACCACCATGCGGTGGCCGTCCTCGCGCTCCATGACCTCGACGGGCTCGATCACGTGCGGGTGTCCGCCAATGACCACGTCGACGCCCATGTCAAGGAAGGTCCGGGCCCAGTCGGTCTGGAACTCGTCCGGGTAGAGCTGGTACTCGGTGCCCCAGTGCGGGCACACCACGACGATGTCGGCCATCTCGCGGGCGCGCGACACGTCCGAGACGACCTTGTCGTGGTCGAAGAGGTTGACCGCCCACGGCATACCCTCGGGCAGCGGGATGCCGTTGGTGTCGTAGGTGTAGTTGAGGATGGCCACGCGGAAGCCGTCCTTCTCGTACACGTAGATCTGGTCGTAGTGCTCCTGGGTCTCGGAGATGCCCAGGTAGGTGACTTCCGGATGCTTGCTCTCCCAGAAGTGGATGGTGTTGAGCAGGCCTGTCTTTCCCTGGTCGACCGCATGGTTGGTCGCATGCAGCACCACGTCGAAGCCGGCAGCGGCCTCCGCGTCACCAAACTCCTGGGGGCTGTTGAAGACCGGGTAGCCCGACAGCCCCAGCTCGGTGCCGCCGAGGATGGTCTCCTGGTTGACGATGGCGATGTCGGACGCCTCGATGTCGGGCTTGATGTCGGCGAAGAAGTGGTCGTAGTTGAGGCTGCCGTCGGCCTCCTGGCCACTCTCCCAGACGCTGCGGTGCCCCAGGATGTCGCCGATCATCATGAGGTCGATGGTGACGGGGTCGGGCTCGGGCGCGGGGGCATCGACCTGCGGCGCGACGTACTCGAGCACCTCGGCCTGCTGCTGGGCGGGCCCCTCCCCCACGGGGGCCGCGCCAAGGAGGCTCTGGGCCACGGGGAACAACGCATAGGCGGCGACGGCCAGCGCGACCAGCACCGCGACGACATAGGGCGCGAGCGGCCCCTCGTTCCTGCGACTACCCGCCATGACAACCCCACAATCCCGAAGTCCCGCTGGGGATACCCCCACCATGTGGGATTATATCGACTGGCATGCTGCGTGCGCGGGACGGACCGCGCGGTTGGGAGGACTCATGTACCAGACGGC
>SUUD01000230.1 GCA_015062715.1 Olsenella sp.
CGCTCACGCCCGCCACGTAGGCGCGGTCGATGTCCTCGGACGAGAGCAGCAGGCACGCGGCAACCATGAGGCAGGTGCGCGCCGAGTACTCCGAGGAGGCGCGCAGGCGCATCTCGCGCGAGGCGCGAATGGGGCGGCCGAGCGCCTCGGACCAGCGCGTGCGCGGGAAGGCCTCGATCGGCGGCAGGGTGACGACGGCCGCGGCGACGCGTCCCGCGAGGTTGGTGCGGAAGCTCGTGACCAGGCGCTGGGGGAGCGGCCAGGTCTCGAGGCCCAGGGCCACGTTGTGCCGGACGTCCCACTCGCCGCCGGCGGTGAGCTGCTCGTGCGAGAGGCGCCGGGCGACGCCCCCAAGGACGTCGGCGTCGGAGTGCCAGACCTGCTCCTCGCTGGCGCCGCCAAGGTCGACGAGCTGGCGCTCGACCAGCAGCATCCGGTTGAGCGCGGCCTCGATGGCGAGCACCCGGACCTTGGCCAGGTAGGTGAGGCGGGTCGCGTTGATGCGCAGGTAGGCGAGGCCGGTGCGCTCGAGGAGCACGCAGCTCACGGCGGGCAGCTCGACCTCGTCGCCAAAGAGGCCGGCCTCGACGAGCCAGCGGGCGAGCGCCCGGGCGGCCGCGCAGACGCGCTCGTCGCCCTCGACCTCGGCGGTGCGCACCATGCCCACGAACATGCGGAGGGTGCCGAAGACGTCGGGCGTCTCGGCAAGCGACTCGACGAGGGCGCGCGGATCGAAGGACTCGTCCACGCTCAGGGCGGCGCCACCCTGCTGTATGAGCGCGAAGAGGGCGTTGAGATCGTCAATCGTGGGCGCGGGCGCATCTGGCTCGGGTTCGGGCTCGGCGGCTGCGAGGGCGGCCTCGTGGACGGGCTCGTCATTGGGGGCGGCCTCGGGTTCCTCGGCCTCGTCGGGTCCTTCCTGGGCCTCTGGCTCGGCCTGGGCGACGGGAGGCTCGACGGTGGGGGAGGGCGTCTCGCTCGCGGGAGGCGCCACGGCCGGGGCAAGGGCCCGCCAGGCAACCTGCGACACGCCGGTGACCGCGACGGCCGCGCACAGGGCGGCCAGCGCCCGGCCGCGCAGCTCGGCAGGGCACAGCACGAGGGCGAAGGTCACGGCGAACAGGACCACGGCCAGCTGGGGCGGCAGCTGTCGGTTGTCGTCGTTCTTCTCCATGGCCGCCTCCCTTCGTCGCGCGGTCTTGCCAGTACCTTCAATCATACCCAAATGCTGGGCATTTCCCATGCTCGTGAGGACGTGGCACCTTTGGTGCGCCTGATGCCCAAACTTTTAGTTGCGTTCGTTCAGCCATTTGGTAGACTCTAGTTATTGAACATATGAACACTTGCTCATATATTAAGGAGAACGGCATGGCACACGAGCATGGGGACGCGGAGGTGGAGCTTCGCAGGGAGCTCGCCGACCACCTCACCAACGACGACGTCGTGTACGGGGCGACGCAGATCTTCGACGCGCTCTCCGACTTTACGCGCTTCCAGCTGCTGGGCGCCCTGTCGTTGGGCGAGCGCAGCGTGTCCGAGCTGCAGCTGGTGGCCAACGTCTCGCAGTCGGCCGTGTCGCACCAGCTCAGGCTGCTGCGCGACCGCGGGCTGGTCCGCGCGCGCCGCGACGGCCAGCGCATGACCTACTCGCTGGCAGACGAGCATGTGGCCCAGCTCATCCGCATCGGCCTCGAGCACGCCGCCGAGCCCGAGCGCGCGCAGGAGGAGGACTAGCCATGGCAGACACCGAGGAGCTCCCCGTGCGCGAGGGTTACGGCGGCGACCACTGCTGCGACGACGACCACTGCTGTGGACACGACCACGAGCACGAGGACCGCTGCGGCTGTGGCTGCGGGTGCGAGCACCACCACGAGCACGAGGCGGACGCGCACCAGCTAAGGGCCCCGGCGACCTTCACGCTCCACGTCCTTGACGTGGACTGCCCCAACTGCGCGCTCAACTGCCAGAACGCCGTTCGCATGCTTTCGAGCGTGGAGGACGCCAAGCTCACCTATGCCACGGCCACCCTCGAGGTGGTCAAGGAGGAGAACGTCTCCGACGACGACTGCCTGCGTGAGGTGCTTGCCTGCGTGCGCTCGTGCGGCCAGGACCTCGAGCTCACCGACGAGGAGCGCGAGCGCCTGGAGGCCGATCGCCCCTGGCTAGTCGAGCATCGCGAGCAGGTCCTCATGGGCATCTCGGGCGCCAACCTCGCGCTGGGCCTGGTCGCCGAGCACCTGCTGGGCAACGAGGCGGCAGCCATCCCGGCCTATGTCATCGCCGCCGTGGCGGGCCTCGTCTTCGTCGCCCCCATGGCCGTGGCCGCGCTGCGCCGCCGCACGGCCGACATGAACGTCCTCATGGGCATCGCCGTCCTGGGCGGTCTCATCATGGGCTTCTCGGGCGACACGTCGGCCTTTGGCGACGCCGCCATCGTCATCTTCCTGGACCAGGTGGGCGAGTGGCTCGAGGGCTGGTCCATGCGCAAGACCTCCGGGTCGATCAGGGAGCTCATGGAGCTTGCGCCCGAGGTCGCGCACGTGCTGCGCGCCGACGGCTCGGTCGAGGACGAGGAGGTCGCCTCCGTGGAGGAGGGCGAGCGCATCCGCGTCCTTCCCGGCGAGCGTGTCCCGCTCGACGGCATCATCCTCGATGGCGCGTCCTCCTTCAACGAGGCGGCCATCACCGGCGAGTCGGTGCCGCGCGACAAGGGCGTGGGCGACGAGGTCTTTGCCGGCTCGCTCAACGTGCAGGGCGTCATCGACCTCGAGGTCACGGCCGACGAGGACTGCACCACGCTTGCGCGCGTGGTTTCCATGGTCCAGGGCGCCCAGGCGGAGAAGGCCCCCTACGAGAGCTTCGTCGACCGCTTCGCCGCGGCCTACACGCCCATCGTCATCGTCGGCGCGCTTGTGGTTGGCATCGCGGTTCCCCTCGTGCTGTCGCTCACGGGCGGCTTCTCGGGCGCCGTCTGGCACGACTGGGTCTACCGCGCGCTGTCGCTTCTGGTCGTGGCCTGCCCGTGCGCGCTGGTCATCTCGACGCCCGTCTCGTTCGTCTCGGCGCTCACGCGTGCTGCCAAGATGGGCGTGCTGGTCAAGGGCGGCGCCCACTTTGACGTGGCGAGCCGCGCCACCGTGGTGACCCTCGACA
>SUUD01000036.1 GCA_015062715.1 Olsenella sp.
CGGTCGCCGCGAGCAGCGCGCAGCCCACCACGAACAGCACGAGCGGCAGCGTGATGGTGCGCGAGAAGCCCAGGGCGTCGACGCGGCGGCCGTACAGGATCGTGAACACGCTCGCGATGACGATGCACGGTGCCATCACCAACACGTAGCTCTCGCCCAACACATAGGGGAGACGCAGGTAGATTACGTAGTAGGGCATGAAGACCTGCATGGCGCAGGCAAAGGTGCAGTATCCCAGCAGCACGAGGTAGAGCATGCGGTTGTCGCGCACGGAGGACGGGCGGAAGCCCCAGGCGAGCTCGTCGAGGTAGCCCTTGTCGCGCCGGGGCTCCGGAGCCGACTCGCGCATGAGGGCGGCCGCGGCAACGCCCGTGGCAATGACCACACAGCCGATGATGGCAAAGAAGAGCGGGTAGTCGTAGGTGACCGAGCCGTCTGGCCCCACCACCATGAGGAGCATCGCCCCGCCAAAGACCGCGAGCATGGAGAGCAGGGGCATGGCCGAGTTGACGCCCTCCACGCGGCCACGGTTGGTGTCGTCGGTGATGTCGGTTAGCCAGGCGTTGAAGCAGGCGTCGTTGGCGAGGCTGCCAAAGAAGGTCATGAGGCAGTCGAAGGCGATGGTGAGGGTGATGCCCAGGGTCGCGGCGGCCGCGGCGTCATGGGCAAGCGCGCCCGAGACCTGCTGCAGCACCGCGAACGCGCAGATGGTGAGGCCCCAGACGAGGGTGCCGAGAACCACGAAGGGCTTGCGGCGCCCCACGCGATCGGACCAGGTTCCCACGAGCAGCGTCGTGGCGGTGGCGGTGATGGCGCTGGCGCTCACCATGAGGGCGACGTCCGCAAGCGACGCGCCAAAGGCGTCCTGGACGAACAGGTTGAAGAAGTTGTTCTCGACCGCCCAGGCGATCTGGCCCACGAGGGCCAGCAGGACGATGACCAGCCAGGTCCTGCGGTCGAGCGATTCGTTCCGGGTCTGCGAGCCCCTTTGCTTTGCCATGTGCGCCCCCATCCTGCCGCGGGCTTCCCGTTGTATGGTAGCCCTTTGGCAGCGGACGGGCCAACTGAAACCTGTTTGATAGAAATACCAGCTAAACAGCCTTGTTTGTCTGCAGTACAATGCGATGAAACGACGGCGTCTGGAGGGAGGCCGGCATGGACATTATGTGGGACCCCAACTCATCGGTACGCGCCCGCATAGACGACGGTGTGGCAATCATCGGCGCCAACCGCGAGGGACTGCTCACGCTGGCAGAGAACCTCGTCGTCCTTGCGCGCGAGCAGCCCGGGACGCACGTTCACCTCGACCAGTACAACTCGCTCGAGGACGGGTCGTGCGAGCTCATCATAGAGCGGCTGGAGTAGGGTCGGCCGCATCTTCCACGACGGCCCGCTCAAACCCGGGCAAGGGGCTGGTGTAGGTCGGGTTCTTGCGCGCCTTGCGCACGTGGATGATCAGGGAAATGGCCAGGATGAGGTCGACCACGGCCAGCAGCACCGTGAGGACCCCAAAGTTCCCATTAAAGGCCACGTCAATCTCTTCCTGCAGGCCAAAGTCGTAGAAGCCATGCATGAGGTAGGGGAGGACGAAGCCCAGCACCGCCCATGCGCGGTTGCCGGTCTTGAGGCTCTTGCCGTAGAGGCGGCCCATCAGGTAGCCGTAGCCCACGTGCCCCATCGTGATGCCGCGGATGAGCATCTGCCCCGCATTGGTCGAGAGACCGTAGGGGATGTCCTCGATGAGGCCAAAGCCCAGGCCGATGATGGACATGAGCACGGTGACGTCGAGCCACGAGCGGCCGTCGGGGTGCTCCTTGAGCAGCTTCCTGAGGGCGAGGAACTTGACCAGCTCCTCGCTGAGGACGATGACCGTGAAGGTCTTGTACGTCTCGGCGGGGACCTCGCCGAGCTTGGAGACGCCCAGGAGGTTCCCCGTGACGGTGAAGACGATGCCAAAGCCCACGATGGGGATTACGGCCAGGAAGCCCAGGATGAGCGCGCGACGGCAGGCGGCGCGATAGCCCTGGTCGTCTCCCTTGATGCCACGCAGCCAGAGGTAGAGGGCGACCGATGGGATGAGGCTTGCGGCAAACGCGATTACGAGCATGGCTCATATCACCTTCCTTTGCGTGTCGGCTGCGTGCTGCCCGTGGTGCGGCTGGCCGACGGCGATGTGAGCAGTCAGGTATTTGGTAGCGCTACTTGCCGGCCACCTTCACGAATGGCCCCATGCGCGGCGGCTCCATCCGGCGCAGCTCCTTGACGGCGCGGATGACGGTGGGTAGGTAGAGCAGGATGATGACGCCGTGGAGGATGCAGGCGTATAGGGCGGTGTCGGCGTCGGCGTTCACGTAGGTTTCGGGCAGGGAGAGGGCGCTCGTCAGGGCCGAGGGCGCCAGGATGCACCAGTCGTAGAAGAAGTGCGCGACCATGGCGCCGGTCAGGTTCTTGCGCTTGAGGACGGGCGCGCACAGGGCGAGGGCGAACAGGCCGCTCTCGAGGGTCTTGAGGAGGCCCTGGAGCAGGTCGAGGGGGTTGGCGGGGTCGACGTCGGCGGCGACGTGCAGCAGGCCGAAGACTGCCGCCGTCACGATGGCGGACACGAGGATGCCACCCTTCTTGGTGCCCAGGCCCGCCAGCAGGCCGCCGAAGAGCAGGCCGTGGCAGAGGGCCTCCTCGCCGATGCCGACGAGCAGGCAGACGATGGTGACCGAGGCGAGCCGGCCGGCGAAGCCGTCGAACGAGCCGTCCCCGAAGAAGACCGAGGCACAGGCGAGTCCCAGCAGGAGCACGCCCGCCACGGCGCTGATGATCATGAACGCGTGCACGAAGTCCAGGGTCTTGTCGATGGCCTTGGGACTGGGGAGCTCCCAGGCGATGCCGCCGAGCAGGGCCACGCAGGCGACGGCGCACGCGGCGCGCAGGGCGAGGAAGGCGGTGGTGGGGTCGAGCCCGGTGAGGCCGGCGAGCCAGTCGCCACCCATCCCGGCCTCGAAGGAGACGACGAAGAGCACGAGCGCGAGCACCATCTTGACGATGCTGGGCTTGGCCGTGGGGCGGGGCACCACGGTGGCCGCGTGGACGCCGGACTGCTCGGGCAGGGGCTCGGTGGGGGGTGAGGCCTGTGCCATCTGGGGGACGGGTGCCGCCTGCAGCTGGGCCGCGGGCTCGGCGGCGAGGTGCGCGGGCTGCTCGGGCAGGGGCTGCGGGATGCCCTGCGAGGCTGCCTGCTGGTCGCTCTGGTCGGTCATGGCGGACTCCTCTCGCGGATGCCAGGCGCATGCTGCAGGCAAGCCTATCACTAAATGGGATAGCTTGTCGTCCCGGGGCACATCGCCCCGTGGGGCTACCCGCGGGCAGCCCGCCTCCGCACCGCGTAGTACACCGGCAGGCCCACCAGCGTGATCGCCACGCTCGCCAGGCTCATGAGCAGGGCGCCCGTGCCGGAAAGGAACAGCTGGCTGGCAATGACGTAGAGGCCGCTCGCGATGGCCAGCACGGGAATGACGGGATAGCCGGGCACGCGGTAGGTGCGCTCCCATTCGGGGTGGGTGCGGCGCAGGTGGATGACGCAGGCAAAGGTGAGGGTGTAGAAGACCCAGCACGAGAAGACGCCCAGGTCGGTGAGCAGGTCGAAGTTGCCCACGATGGAGTACAGGCAGGCGAGCGTGCCGATGAGGACGATCGAGTTGGCGGGGACGTTGCGGTCGTTGAGCTGGGCGAGCGTGGCGCTGGCGGGCAGCGTGCCCTCCTCGGCCAGCTGGTAGGCCACGCGCGAGCCCGACATGAGGAAGCCGTTGCCGGCGCCGATGACCGAGATGATGATGCCCACCTTGATGATCGTGCCGCCGGCTTGGCCAAAGAGGACGGTGGCCACGGCGGCCGCGGGCGACTCGAGGTTCATGAGCTGGTCGGCGGGGATGACCCACAGGTAGGCCACGTTGATGGCCAGGTAGACGGCCATGATGATCGAGACGCCGCCCACGATGGCGCGCGGCAGGTCGCGGGCCGGGTCGCGCATCTCGCCGGCGATGGTGCCCACGTTGGTCCAGCCCTCGAAGGCAAAGAGCACGGCCAGAAGGGTGGAGCCAAAGACGCCGCCCGCGCTCTTGTCGGCGGCGACCAGCGGCGTGAGGATGGGGTGACCACCCTCGCCGCGCAGGAAGCCGAACACGATGAGGAGGAACAGCGGGACCAGCTTGCAGATAGTGGCCACCACCTGCATGCCGCCGGCCGCCCGCGACCCGCGGGCGTTGACGGTGACCAGGGCCGCGATGACGCAGATGGCGATGGGCAGGGCCAGCTGGGGGCCAACCCACTCCGAGAGCTCGGAGCCCACCTTGACGCCGTAGCCGGCGAGGAAGGCTGGGTAGAAGATCACGACCTGCATCCAGCCGGCGAGAAAGCCCAGGCGCTGGTCGAAGGCCTCGGACAGGTAGGTGACCATGCCGCCGGTCTTGGGGATGAGGATGGCGACCTCGGCAAAGGTGAGCGCGCCGAAGATGCTCATGAGGCCGCCGACGACCCAGGCGAGCATGCCCATGCCCGGGGCGCCGCCCGTGGCCTGGTAGATGGCGTAGGGCTTGAAGAAGACGCCCGCGCCGATGACGCAGCCCACCACGATGGAGGTGGCGGTTGCCCAGCCGAGGTTCTTCTTCAGTTGCCGCTGCTCCGCCATGCCCCGCTCCTTAACTCGACCGATTGGGAAATCGGGATAGATTCTAGGAGTCTTTCAGGCGCAGGGACATGGCGCTGCGTGACAAATCGGTCGGGCGTGTAGGTGGACGGGCCTAGTTCTTGAGCGAGTTCATGGGTGCGGGGAAGCGGCCGCCGCGGTGGGCCAGCACGGTGCCCGCAAACTGGTTGACCGGCATGACCGGGGCCGACCCAAAGAGCCCGCCAAACTCGAGCACTTCTCCCACCCCGTGGCCGATCGCCGGGATGATGCGCACGGCCGTGGTCTTGTTGTTGATCACGCCGATGGCCATCTCGTCGGCGATGATGCCGGCGATGGCCTCGACGGAGGTGTCGCCGGGCACGGCGATCATGTCCAGGCCCACCGAGCACACGCAGGTCATGGCCTCGAGCTTCTCGAGGGTGAGCGCGCCGTCCTGGGCGGCACGGATCATGCCGGCGTCCTCGCTCACGGGGATGAACGCGCCGGACAGGCCGCCCACGCTGGAGCTGGCCATGACGCCGCCCTTCTTGACGGCATCGTTGAGCAGGGCCAGCGCGCAGGTGGTGCCGGGGCCGCCGCACTCGCCGACGCCCATGATCTCGAGGATGCGCGCGACCGAGTCGCCCACGGCGGGAGTCGGCGCCAGCGACAGGTCGACGATGCCCTTCTCCACGCCCAGGCGGCGGGCTGCCTCGCGGCTCATGAGCTCGCCGGCGCGCGTGATCTTGAAGGCGGTCTGCTTGATCATCTCGGCCACGGCCATCATGTCGGCGTCTGCCGGGAGCTTCTCGAGGGCGCTCGCCATGACGCCGGGGCCCGAGACGCCCACGTTGATGACCGCGTCTGCCTCGCCGCCTCCGTGGACCGCGCCGGCCATGAACGGCGAGTCCTCGACCATGTTGGAGAAGACGACCAGCTTGGCAGCACCAAAGCAGCCGGTGTCGGCCGTGCGGCGCGCCGCCTCGACGATGGTCTGCGCCATGAGCAGCACCGCGTCCATATTGATGCCGGCGCGCAGGCTGGCCACGTTGACGCTGCTGCACACGCGGCTGGTGGTGGCCAGCGCCTCCGGGATGGAGTTGATGAGGCGGCGGTCGGCGCAGCCCATGCCCTTGTGGACGAGGGCCGAGAAGCCGCCGAGGAAGTCGATGCCGAGCGTGTCGGCGGCGCGGTCGAGCGCATGGGCGATGGGCGAGAGGTCCTCGTCGGCGCAGCCGGCGGCGATCTGGGCGACCGGCGTCACGCTCACGCGCTTGTTCACGATGGGGATGCCGTACTCACGCTCGAGGTCCTCGGCCGTCTTGACCAGGTCCTCTGCGGTGCGGGTGACGTGGTCGTAGACCTTGGCACACATGCGGGCCATGTCCTCGTCGGCGCAGCCGTTGAGCGAGATGCCCATGGTGATGGTGCGGATGTCGAGGTTCTGCTGGGAGACCATCGAGAGGGTCTCGGCGACTTCCTGCGGGGTGATGTCCATGCGTGGCCTTTCGTCTGGTTGGTGTGGCCAGTATACGGGAGCAGTGTTTACGGCATGTGACGCCGTTTGCCCTTTGTGGGTGCCCCAACGGGCGAAGGCGACGCTACGCGTCGACGACCGACGTCGGGGCGAGCCCGTTCATCGCGCACGAGTTGGCGACGCTGAAGAGGTAGCGGCGCATGGCCGTGCGCATCGCCGTCACGGCGGTGGCGCTTGCCTGGTCGACCATCTCGCCCGTTGCCTGAGGCGACGTGAAGTTGACGTCGGTGCCGGCGTAGATGGCCTGGTTCTTCTCCATGTAGTCGTAGAAGCTCCAGTCGCTGATGACGTGCCCCTCGAAGCCCCACTCGCCGCGCAGGAGGTCGGTGACCAGGCTCCGTCGGCCGCCCGCCCAGGTGGCGCCCACATAGTTGTAGCTGCTCATGACCGAGCTGGTGGCCTGCATCTCGCGCTCGACCATCTCGCCGGTCGCGGCATCCAGGTAGGGCACCATGCGGCGCGCCCGCTTGACCACCAGCTCGAACGGGCGGGCGTAGATGTCGCGGACGGCCTGCTCGGGCGCCCAGGTGAGCAGGTGCCAGCAGCGCCGGGAGTCCTGGTCGTTGAGGCAGAAGTGCTTGAGCATGGCGTAGACGCCACGGCTGCCGATGCCCTCGACCAGGCCCACGGCCAGCATCCCGGCGAGCGTGGGGTCCTCGGACAGGTACTCGAAGGTGCGGCCGCCGAAGGGCGAGCGGTGGCAGTTGAGCGCCGGCGCGCACCAGCCCGAGAAGCCGCTGACCAGCGCCTCCTCGCCCAGCGCCTCGCCCATTTCGCGCATGAGCGCGGCGTTCCAGGTCTGGGCCTGGACATAGCCGCTGGGGTAGGCCGCGTGGTTCTTGTCCTCGGTCATGTAGACGTAGGCGAAGCCCGCGGGGCCGTCGGGTTCGATGGTCTGCGGCTTGCCGACGCTGCCGATCTCGTCGCTGCCGTAGACGCTGCCGCCTACCAGGCGCGCCATCTGGCCGGCGCGCAGCTGGTCGAGCAGGGGCTCCCACGCCGGGTCGTCGAGGTCGCGCCCGCGCAGGTCGGCGAGGGTGAGGCCATTGCGCGCGCCGGTCGTGGGCATCTCGTCTTCGGTGTCGATGGCCGCGAGCGGGTCGAACTCCTCGATCGTGATGCCCGACTTGGCGCAGGTCTTGTCGACGGTCGGGGCGGGGAAGGTGCCGGCGAGGTCGGCACGGGTGAGCTGCGTGACGTTGTTGGCGAGGTACTCGTCGAGGTCGGGGAAGCGGTTGGTCACCTTGGCGCCGGTGTCGAGGTCGACGAAGTAGGCGCGGTCGGGGAGGTACTCCTTCCACTCGGCGATGGTGTCGTGGGAGTTGGCGCGCAGGCTCACCACGTTGGTGCCCGCCTCGCGCCACCAGCCGCCGATGGAGCTGTCGTAGTTGGAGACGCCGCGCAGGGTCCACGAGAGCTCGAGGGTCTGGGACTGTCCGGGCTCGAGCAGGTCGGTCTTGGCGAAGGCGGCCAGCACGACCTCGCTGGCCTCGGGGCCCGAGGGTGACCAGGGGACGCTGTGGTAGAGCTGGACGACGTCCTTGCCGGCCCGGGCGCCGGTGTTGGTGACGGTGACGACGGCCTCCACGCGCCCGCCCTCGACCGTGTCGTCGTCGTAGAATCCGACCGCGTCGAGGGACTGTTCGAAGGTGGTGTAGGAGAGCCCAAAGCCAAAGGGGAAGGTGACCGCGGCGCCGTAGTCGATCGTGCCGTCGGCGGCCGCCGTCTCGTAGTAGCGATAGCCCACGTAGATGCCCTCGGCATACTCGACGAAGTAGGCGCCGGAGCCCAGCTGGCTGTAGTGGTCGTCGACATCGGTGTAGGCATGCGCCCCGAAGACCGGGAAGCTCGGCGTCGCGGTGAGGTCGGCGGCCCAGAGGTCGCACGTACGGCCCGAGGGGTTGGCGGCGCCGACGAGCACGTCTCCCACGGCAAGCGCGCCGACCGCGCCGGGGAAGCCTATCTCGACGATGGCGGGCACCTCATAGGCGCCGCCCTCCTCGACGAGCGGCCCCACTTCCAGGGTGGTGGCGACGTTGAGCAGCACGACGACCTGGTCGCAGGAGGCCTTGGCGCCGGCTATGAGCTCGAGCTCCTCGCGGGAGAGCTCGAGCTGGTGCTGTCCGGGGACGTAGTTCTCGGTCTCACGGTTGGGCGTGAAGGCGGCCAGCTCGGGGTCGTCGAGGTCTGCCAGCAGGTCGCGGCTGAGGTCGTCGCCCTCGGCGCCGGGGCGGCCCAGCACGACGATGCCTATGGAGCCCGCGAGTGAGTCGATGACCTCGGCGGGGTAGTCGGCCCACGGTATCTCACCGATGTAGTGGGAAACCGTCTCGGGGCGGTCGAGCTGGCCCACGCTGCCGCGCGGGTAGTCCTGGGCGACGGACGCGATCCAGTCGTAGGCGACGTCGTTTACGGCGAGTCCCGACTGAACGAGGCCGTCGCGCAGGGAAGTACAGGCGGCAAAGTCGATGCCGGCGGCGCCGGTGCCCCCGAAGACGGTGTCTGCCGCTGAGCGGCCCAGCAGCGATACCGATGTCCCTGGGGCGAGGGGCAGGACGTTCCCTACGTTGCGAAGCAGCACGATGCCCTCGGCTTCGATGCGGCGGGCAACCTCCTCGCCAGCGGCGCGGGCCTCGTCCTGCGAGGTGTATTTGGGCTGGTAGTAGGTTGCGTCCCAGGTAGACGAGTCTACGGGGGTGATGGTGGGGGAGGGCCCCGGCTCGGCAGGCGGTTCCCCGGTGGGGGAGGCCTCGTCCTCCTTGCCGGACGTGCATCCTGCCAGCGCTGCGGCTCCCGCCGCGATGAGCGCCTCTCGCCTGGTAAAGCTCTGTCGTGCCATGGGGTCTCCTCTCGCCATGCGCTAAGGGTACCGCACGAGCGGCTACGGAAGTGGAATGAGGCTAGCCCAGCGGGGTCTGTTTCTGGCCCACTTGCACATACCTCGACCAAGAATGGCGATTTTGGCCATTCTTGGTCGAGGTATGTGCTCGGCCCGGCGAAAACGAGCACACAACTCACCCAAGATCGCCCAAAAACGCCATTCTTGGTCGAGGTATGAGTGCTACCAAACAACTCTCATTTAAGAATCTGGTCGATGAGGCCCTGCAGATCCTCCTCGGAGGGCCATTTGTTGCCATATGGCTTGAACCCGATGGCCCGGGCGACCCGCTTCGCGATCATCAGAATCTGCCCGGCGCTCTTGAGCTGCTCGTCCGCCATGAGCTGGAGGTCAATTCCCTCGAGTGACAGGGCATTGGCGCGGGTGAGGTCTTCCCCCAGGTTTGTGTGGTGCTCCTTGCCGAGGTATTCAACGCCGGCATCGATGTGCGCGTCGTCACGGTGCCGCCAGAAGAGGTCGACGAACACCTCCTCCTTGCCCATCATCTTCCTTGCGGCGATACTTGGGTCTACCCTGTGGTTCAACTCGGGCAGCGGCAGCCCGCAGCCGTTTCTGCGGCGAGGCATCACAAGGGCGAGAGTTGCGTCAATCTCGCGCGGGGAGCGGGCACGCGGGGGAGACCACTCCAGCGCCTCCCGCACGCGGGCGATGCCCTGGAGCCCCTTTGCCGAGGTCAGGTAGTCCGAAAGCTCCTCGGTGGTAGTGAAGGGCTTCGACTCGACAAAGCCCTCCTTTGCGGTTCGGGTCATCCGGAACACGGCCGTCATCCCCATGATGCGCTTTGAGAGCTCGACCGTTGAGAGGCCTGACGAGCAGAGGATCAGGTCAAACCAGGGGGTGGTGAGCAGGGTGCCCGACGCCGTGAGCATGAGCGAGCGTGGCGGGATGTCACCCCTCCATAGGTGGTAGTCGAGCTCCTGCGATGTCCTGCGGTGCGCCTCCTTCAGAACGAGGACGTCTGCGTGCAGCCCGCGCTCGCCCCAGACGTTGAGCGAGAGCTCCCTCGCCTCCTGCCATGTGGGCGCCTCGAGGACGACGTCGCTAGCGTCCACTGGCCGGAGCGCCTCGAGATCCTTCGGTTCCATGCCCTCGATCAGGTGACGCGCCGAGTCGCCACAGATGCAGACCGCCATCCCTCCTCCTCTCCGAGCCCTTGCCCAAAGGGTATGGATGGCTCCCAACACGGTCCCAACACCGCTCTGACCACTTTCCAGCAACCTTCAAGCACGGCAGGGGAGATGGGCAGGTCGGGGATGGTGTGCGGCGACGTCGTGGGGAGAGGCACCTCCCGGCCGCCGCCCCCAACCTCCATGAGCGCTCCGCAAATCCCCGCCGTCACAGGCGCGAAACCCGTCGGGGCTATACTGTCTCGCCGTGAGCAACAGCGAGGAGGCGCCCATGGCCGTCATCGACATGCACGTGCACATATACCCCGACCGGATCTCGCAGAAGGCCACCAAGAGCGTCGGGCAGTTCTACAACATCCCGATGGAGGCGCTCGAGGGCTCGGCGGGACGGCTGCGCGCCCTCCGCGCAGAGACGCCCATCACCCATTGCGTGGTGTGCTCGGTGGCGGTGAAGCCCACGACCGTGACCTCGATCAACAACTTCATCGCCGAGACCTGCGCCGAGGACGACACCTTCGTTGGCCTGGCGGCGATGCACCAGGACTTCGAGGACATGGCCGGCGAGCTCGACCGCGCGCAGGGGCTGGGCCTGTGCGGCGTCAAGCTGCACCCCGACACCCAGTACGTCAACATGGACGACCCGCGCCTCATGCGCCTCTACAAGCTCTGCGATCAGCGTGGCCTGGCCCTGCTCATCCACTGCGGCGACTACCGCTACGACTACTCGCACCCGCACCGGCTCAGGGAGATCCTGCATGCGTTCCCCAACCTGCGGGTGTGCGCCGCCCACTTCGGCGGCTGGTCGATCCAGGACCTCGCGCTCGAGTACCTCGAGGACGAGCGCTGCTTCCTCGACATGTCCAGCTCCATGCGCTACCTCGGGCTTCGCCGCACGCGCGAGCTCTGCGAGATCTATGGCCCCGACCGCATCATGTTCGGCTCGGACTTCCCCATGTGGACCCCGGGCGAGGAATACGCAAAATTCCGCTCGCTCGGCTTCTCGGAGGCCGACTACGAGCGCATGTGCTGGCATAATGCCGAGTCGTGGTTGGACATGCAGATCGGTCGATAGGGCCGCAGGGAGGGGCGCGAGATGCTCAAGAAGCTGAAGAGGCGGGTCTACGAGGCCAACATGGACCTGCCCAGGTATGGCCTGGTGACGTTCACCTGGGGAAACGTGAGCGGCATCGACCGCGAGCGCGGCCTGTTCGTGATCAAGCCGAGCGGCGTCGCCTACGACGACCTCACGCCCGACGACATGGTCGTGTGCGACCTCGAGGGCAACGTGGTCGAGGGGCATCTGCGCCCCAGCTCCGACACGCCCACGCATGCGGTGCTCTACCAGGCCTTCCCCGAGGTGGGCGGCATCGTCCACACGCACTCGACCTGGGCCGTCTCCTGGGCGCAGGCGGGGCGCGCCATCCCGTGCTACGGAACCACGCACGCCGACTACTTCTACGGCGAGATTCCCTGCATGCGCGGGCTCACCGATGACGAGATCACGAGCGCCTACGAGCGCAACACCGGCGTGGTCATCGCCGAGGGGTTCAGGGACATCGACACCTGTGCGGTGCCGGGGACGCTGGTGAGGAACCACGGGCCCTTCGCCTGGGGTTCGGACCCTGCCGACGCCGTCTACCACGCGGTGGTGCTCGAGGAGGTCGCCAAGATGGCCACCCTCACCGAGCT
>SUUD01000231.1 GCA_015062715.1 Olsenella sp.
AGACCACCGCGCCGGTGCGCCGCAGCCCCAGCGTCGACTGGCCGCTCGGACTCGTCCTCGAGACCACCGACACCTCGGAGGTCATGCGCCGCCACGTGGACGACTTCGACTTCTGCGCGACCATGTTCGACCACGACAAGACCCTGCGCGAGCTCCAAGCGATCGGCTTCGGCCAGAACTACCACATGACGCCCGAGGAGCTGGAGGCCTGCGACGCAGACCTGCGCGCCCTCACCGACGAGCGCATGCCCTAAGAGGGGAGGGAAGATGGCGGAGCCCGACCAGACATACGTCACGGCGGCCCCCGGCAAGGCGGGCGCGTCCTCGTGGCCTGACGAGCAGCTGCTCAGGGAGGTCATCGACCTCGTGCGGGGCATCGACGGGGGAGAGTCGGGCCCCTCCGACATCAGCGCCTACGACATCATCTCCTACGAGGAGCAGGTGTGCCACTGCGTCCGGACCGGCGACGTGGAGTCGGTCCTGCGCATGGACGTGCCCGGCAAGAGCGCGCCGGTGGCGGGGGTCTCGCCGGTGCTCCACCTCAAGTGCCTGCTCGTCGCCCTCAACGCACAGTGCCTGCACGCAGCCATCGACGGCGGGATCTCCGCGCGCATGGGCTACGGGCTCAACAGCCAGCTCTCCACGCACATCATGACCTGCGCCACCGAGGACGAGCTCCTCGAGCTGGTGGGCTCCAAGGTCATCCCCCTCTCGTACTGCCTGCTCGTGCGCGAGCTCTCGGTCCCCGCGGTGTCCGACAAGGACATCCTGCGGGCCATCCGCTACATCCATGACCACCATCACGAGCGGATCTCTGTGGCCAATCTCGCCGAGCACGTGGGGCTCACCCCCGAGTACCTCTCGGCCAAGTTCCGGCGCGAGACCGGCATGACCGTGAGCGGCTTCCTCTCCGAGGTGCGCATCCGCGAGGCCAAGGTCCTCCTGCGCTTCTCGTCCCTCTCGATCGGCGAGATCGCCGCGCAACTCTCGTTCTCCTCGCAGAGCTACTTCCAGACCGCCTTCAAGCGAAAGGTCGGCATGACGCCCCAGCAGTACCGGAATGCAGCGGGGGAGGACGGCACCTAATGCCTTAGATTTCCTAACAATTCCTTTGCAGGTCGCAATACAGATTGTTACCTGAAAAGGAAAATGAAGATTGTGTGATAGGCTCCACCCTTTCTGCACAAATGCCATCCAACCGAACCCCGTGCAGGCGACCGAGGCGAAGGCAGCCGGGCTGCGCCCGGCAGGCGATACGACAGACAGAAGGAGATGGCAAGCGGATGAAGACACGGCAAGCATTCAACCCCTATCTGCCCAGCTGGGAGTACGTGCCCGACGCGGAGCCGCACATCGTTGACGGCCGCGTCTACGTGTACGGGTCGCACGACCTGTTCAACGGCATCAACTTCTGCCTGGGCGACTACGTGTGCTGGTCCGCGCCGGTGGACGACCTGGGCAACTGGACCTACCACGGCGTCATCTTCAGGCGCGAGCAGGACCCGGCCGCGCCCAAGAACCGCATCACCAACGGTCTGGCCGCGCCCGACATGGTGGTGGGCGACGACGGCCGCTACTACCTCTACTACTTCATGGGCGGCACCAAGATGATCTCGGTCGCGGTGTGCGACGAGCCTGCCGGCAAGTACGAGTTCTATGGCTACGTCCACTACCAGGACGGCACGCCCATCGGCAAGAAGGGCGAGCCCTTCCAGTTCGACCCGGGCTGCCTCAAGGACGACGACGGCCGCCTGTACCTCTACACGGGCTTCGCCTTTGGCGGCAACCCCATCCTGCTCGACGGCTCCAAGCCCACCGAGCACGGCCCCATGTGGTTCGAGCTCGACACCTCCGACATGCTCACCGTCATCTCCGGCGACGAGCCCCACTACATGGGCGTCCTCACCGGCGAGGAGGCCAAGGGCACCCCGTACGAGGAGCAGCCCTTTGGCGAGGCCAGCTCCATGCGCAAGTTCGACGGCAGGTACTACTTCATCTACTCCTCGCTCAACAGCCACAACCTGTGCTACGCGGTCTCGGACAAGCCCACCGAGGGCTTCGAGTTCGGCGGCATCCTCGTGAGCTGCGGCGACGTGGGCCTGCCTGACGTGCCCGACATCAAGCACGCCCGCATGTGCGTGGGCAACACCCACGGCTCGCTCATCAACATCGGGGGCGAGTACTACATCTTCTACCACCGCCACACCAACCGCAAGCAGTCCAGCCGCCAGGCCTGCGCCGAGCGCATCCGCTTCGAGGACGGCAAGTTCTACCAGGCCGAGATGACCTCGTGCGGCCTCAACGGCGGCCCGCTCGCGGGCAAGGGCCACTACGGCACCTTCTGCGCGTGCAACGTCTACGGCAAGAACGGCTCGCGCTTCATGTCGATGGTCAAGTACCGCAAGGGCTCCAACCCCTTCATCACCCAGCGCGGCGGCGACCGCGAGGGGGGCGAGGACCAGTACATCTCCAACTTCTGCACCGACTGCACGGTGGGCTTCAAGTACTTCGACCTCACCGACACCTCCACCATCACGGTGAACCTGCAGGGCTACGGCAACGGCTGCTCCGTCACGGTGCGCACCGAGGAGCACGGCGAGCCGATCCTGCGCATCCCGGTCGAGACCTGCAAGCAGCAGAGGGGCTTCACGGGCCAGCTCCCGGCTGGCCTCGGGTCTTGCGAGGCCCTGTACTTCGGTGTCGAGGGCAAGGGCGGGACGTTCGACTTCCTGTCCTTTGACCTTGCATAGCGACGTTCCCAAAGGGGGAAGGCACGAGAGCACCAAAGAGAAGGAGAGAGAAGGAGGAAAGGAATGAAGAAGGGACTCATGCGAGGCCTCGCCGGCATCATGGCGGCGCTTTGTGCCATCTTCTTCGTCGCGGCGACGTACGCCCACGAGCGTGCCGCGTTCATCAACACCCGTCTTGGCACCTCCAACGTGGAGCTGGTCGAGACGAGTGACGACCCAGAGGACGCCTATCGTTGGAAGTCCGAGTTCGGGAGCCTGTCCGACCTGGTCGACACCAAGGTCGAGCTGGCCGCGCAGATCGAGGCCGAGGGCGCGGTCCTGCTCAAGAACGACAACGGCGCGCTGCCGCTCACGCCCGGCGTGGACACCGT
>SUUD01000232.1 GCA_015062715.1 Olsenella sp.
GACGGGCAGGCCACGCCGCTCAGGCTCTCGGCCCAACGGCAGGCGGGCGCCCATCTGGAGCGGGCCGACGCGGGCGACCACGACTTCGTCCCCGTCGGCTTCACCCTGGGCGGCCTGCGCTTCGCGGTCGCGTTCGACCAGGACGAGCTCGCCTACGTCTGCGAGTCGGGGGTGCCCCTCGACGTGGTCTGCTACCTCGAGAGCGGCTGCTTCTGCACGGACGACGAGACCACCGCGCTCGCCCCGTCGGTCGCGGACGGGGGCTTCGTGGCCGACGCCACCCGCGCCAACGCCTGGATCGTGGCCGCCGGCGCGGTCGGTGCCTACGAGGCGCAGGTGTTCTGCGGGGGGAGCTTCGCCATGGCGCCCTGGGGCGAGCTCGCCTGGGCCGGCCCCTCCTTCGAGGAGGCGCTCGGCGTGGTCGAGGTCGACCCGCTCTTCGAGGGGCCGCTCGCCGCGCCCGCCACGCCCGCGCCCTACCAGCGCATGGACCACCTTTGGGGCGCGCTGGTGCTTGCCATACATGACTACGCGGACAAGCAGGGCGTCGCGGACGCCGTGGTCCCGCTCTCGGGCGACCTGTGCACGAGCGCCGTCGCCTCCCTGGCCACCGACGCGCTCGGCCCCACGCACGTCCATGCCGTCATCTTTGGGGCGCAGGACGCGGCGGCCCTGGAGGACGCCCGCGCGACGGCGCGGGCCCTGCGCGTCCAGGTGAGCGAGCTTTCCGACGACGCGCTGCTCTCGGCCGCCGCCGCCCTAGGGCTCGCCGTGCCCTCGTCCTCGGCCGACGCGCCGTCGGCGCGCTGGGAGCTTGCCTGCGCCGCGCTCCGCCTGATCGCCGGCCGCACGGGCGCCCTCGTGCTGTCGGCCGCCGACAAGACCGCGCTCGCGCTCGACGCGGGCGCCTCCCACGTCGTCGGCTGCGACCTGGCGCCCTTGGGCGACGTCTACCGCTCCGACATCCGCGCGCTCATGCAGCGCCGTGCCGCCGTCTCGTCCGCCGTGGGCGCCTCCTCGCTCGCGCGCCTCTCGCTCCCGGCCGTCCTCGAGGGACTGGGCGCCCAGGGCGAGGACCTGCTCTCGCGTGCGGACGCCTGCCTGCTCATGCTCGTCGAGCGTCGGCTGTCGCTTGGCGAGGCGATAGGGGAGGGGGCCGACGCCGAGCTCGCCGGCCGCGTGGCGGCCGCCCTCGACGACAACGAGCGCGTGCGGCGCTCCGTTGGCTGCTATCCCATGATGTCGGAGCGGGCGCTCTTCGAGCGTCGCGTCCAGCTGGGCTCCGCATGGCACGACCATGTGCGGCCAGGCGCGCAGGCGTCGTCCGACCCGCTGCTGGCCATGCTCACCGTGACCCCCGCGCCCGGGGCCGAGCCTATGCGCGGACCTGCGCCGCTGCCCGCGCAGGAGCTCTCCGACGAGACGTCGCGCAGGGTTGAGGGCCTCCTCGGCATGCTGCAGGACATGCTCCAGGACGGGTCGTGGCCCCGTGACGGCCTTCTGGGGGACGGCCTCTTCTCGGAGAACTAGGCGGCTGGCCGCGTCCTAGCCGCAGATGTCGGCAAGCACCAGGCTCGCGACGTTGACGAACCACACCGTGAGGGCCTGGGGCTCCTCCAGGAGCATGCGCATAACCTCCGCGGCCGGCACCCACCTCCACTCGGAGCACTCCGTGGGGTCGGGGTTGGGCGCGCCGTCCCAGGGGGCCACGAAGACGTGGTCGAGCTCGTATTCGGTCACCCCGGTGCCAAAGTCGTGCCTATAGACGAAGCTTCCCAGCTCGCGGCAGGGAAGGCCTGCCAGCTCGGGCACGCCCAGCTCCTCGACCATGCGACGCGGCACCGCCTGGGCGAGCGTCTCGCCCGCGCGGGGGTGCGAGCACACCGAGTTGGTCCAGAGGCCGCCCGAGTGGTACTTTCCCTCGGCTCGGCGGGTGAGCAGCAGCTCGGGCCCGTCCGCCCCATCTCGCACGAGCTGCACCGAGAACGCCCGGTGGAGGAGTCCCTCGAAGTGGGCCCGCTCCTTGGTCGCCGTGCCGACCTCGCGGTCGAGGACGTCGACCAGGACGAGCCGGTCGTCGCGGGCGGAGTCGGTGGCAAAGGCGTCGGTGGTCATGGCATACCTCACGGGTCTGGGCGGGTGTTCCGCGGCCATTATACGGGACCCGCCCGGCCCGCCGCGGGGACGCCCCCTCTGGCGGGTGCCCTGTCAGACAGCATCGGCTAACTGCGCAAACGAGGACGAGCGGTATATATTTCACCGCAAACGGCACCAATTTGAAAAAGTCGCTTGACCCTATACCCGCTACACAGTTGCACCATTGCCCCAGTCAATAGCCGGGCAACAGGTGCCCGGCGGGAGAAGGAGGGTAACAATGGCAGAGATTCATGACCTTCGCAGCGCTCTTGAGTTCCTCAAGACCATGCCGGGCCAGTACCTCGAGACCGACGTCGAGGTCGATCCCAAGGCAGAGGTCTCCGGCGTCTACCGCCACGTGGGCTCCGGTGGCACCGTCATGCGCCCGACCAAGGAAGGCCCCGCGATGGTCTTCAACAACGTCAAGGGCTTTGACGACGCCAAGGTCGCCATCGGCCTGCTCGCCAGCCGCAAGCGCGTCGCCGCCATGCTCGGCCTCGAGGAGGAGCACCTCGGCCTGCAGATGGGCGGCCTGCTCGACAAGACCATCCCGCCCGTGATGATCGAGGACGGCAAGCACATCGACTGCCAGGAGGTCGTCTACAAGGCCACCGACCCCGACTTCGACCTGCACAAGATCATCCCCGCGCCCACCAACACCCCCGTTGACGGCGGCCCCTACATCACCATGGGCCTCGCCATGGGCAACGACCCCGACAACACGGTCTCCGACGTCACCATCCACCGCTTCGCCATCGTCGACAAGTCCAAGCTCACCATGTTCATCACCCCCGGCTCCCGTCACCTGGGCGCGTTCTTCGACCAGTACAAGGCCAAGGGCGAGGACATGCCCATCTCCATCAACATCGGCCTTGACCCCGCGGTCTACATGTGCTGCGGCTTTGAGGCGCCCACCACGCCGCTCGGCTACAACGAGCTCCAGATCGCCGGCGCCATCCGCGGCAAGGGCGTCGAGCTGGAGC
>SUUD01000233.1 GCA_015062715.1 Olsenella sp.
TCGCGAGCCCGTCGATGCCCGCGCCGTTGAGGACGAGCACCGAGCCGCTGTACTCGGGCGTGACGTTGTCGGTGGGGTCGGGTGTCTCGGCAGCACTTAGATCGGCCGCGGCCTCGTCCTCGGCGGAGGAGAAGCCGCCGATGGAGCCGGCGACGCCTGCGGCGGTGTCCTGGTCGGCGCTCTCGTAGGGGGAGAGGCCCTGGTCGACGCGGGTCATCATCCTCTGCCAGGCTTCCGTGTCACAGATCTCATACCAGGTCTCATTGACGTACTTGGAGGTGGTCGGCTCCATGCCGCTGTAGAAGTCCTCGTCGACGTCGAGGCCGCGGAACTGTACGGCCAGCGAGAGGATCTCGTCCATCGTGAGGGTCGTCTTGACGCTTCCCGCCATCTTGCTCACGGCGTCCGCCATGCTGATGGGGTCGAGTGAGAGCGTCTTCTTGACGATGGCGCCGATGACCATGCGCTGGTTGGCGGCGCGGTAGACGTCGCCGTCGCCGTAGGCATCGTAGGCGTGGCGTGCTCTGCAGATGTGCAGCGCGTCATCGCCGTCGAGGTGCTGGTGGCCGGCGGGGATGTTGGTGTGGGTATAGGTCTCATCGATGACGTCGACGGGCAGGTCGACATCGACGCCGCCTATAACATCGACGATTGAGATGAACTGCTCAAAGTCGACCTCGGCGTAGTGTGAGATGGGCACGCCCGCAAACTCCGAGACGACCTGTGTGATGAATGCCGGACCACCGTAGGGGAAAGCGGCGTTGATCTTGTCGACACCATATTGCCCCAGGTCGACCAGGGTGTCGCGGTGGATGGAGACCAGCGTGATCTTCTTGCTGATGGGGTCAATGCGCGCCAGGATGATGGTGTCGGTGCGGTAGGCGCTCTCGGAGGGTCCGTAGCTCGCGCTGTGGGTGCGCGCTTCGCTGCGGTCGATGCCGAGCAGCAGCATGTAGAAGGGCTGGCTGACCTCGGGCGCCGTGAGGGTGGCCTGGAGTTCTTCGTCGATGCCCTCGCTGAGCTTGGCGCTGATGTTGTTGACGTACGCCCAGGCAACGCCGGCGCCGCACACGAGCAGCGCGAGCAGCACGCCAAAGAAGACGCGCAGGGCCTTCCTGAATCCACGGCGCTTGCGCTCCTTGACGTAGTGCTGGGTGGAGGATTCGCGCGAGAGTGCCTGGTCGTCGCCCTTGCCCGCGAACTTCTTCTTCGCCACTAAGACCCCTTTTCGGTCGTGCGGGGCCAGCTTGCCCCGTCAGCACCTACTGGCAGATACTTCTATGGTACAGAAAGAGTATGCCCGTTGCGCTGACAACCTGCGAAAACCAGGGTCTCATCATACGTTTCCGCAGGTCCGTGACGCATGGCGGCAGTCTTGCTGTTTCAGCCCTGAAACCATGGGCGCCGCATGCCATGGCCCGGCGTATCATGTGGCGGGTAACGGAAGCCATCCAGGAGGTTCCCATGCAGAAGGTCCGGCCCCAGCAGTTTGTCGCGGTGTTCGACTTTGGTGCGCAGTACGGCCAGCTCATCGCACGTCGCGTGCGCGACTGCCACGTGTACTCCGAGCTGGTGCCCTGCGACATCCCTGCGGCCGAGCTCGCCGAGATGGCGCCCTCGGCCATTATCCTGTCGGGTGGCCCCGCCAGCGTCTATGCCGACGACGCCCCCCGCGTCGACCCGGCCATCTTCGAGCTGGGTCTGCCCGTGCTGGGCTTCTGTTACGGCCACCAGATCATGGCGGTCACGCTCGGCGGCGAGGTGGCGCATGCCGAGAAGGGCGAGTATGGCCCGGCCGAGCTTGTCCGCTCCGGCTCGTCTGAGCTGCTCGTGTCCACGCCGGGCGACCAGACCGTGTGGATGAGCCACCGCGATTCCGTGAGCCGCGTGCCCGAGGGCTTCACCGTGACCGCGCGCACCGAGACCTGCCCTGTCGCCGCCATGGAGTGCGCCGAGCGGCGCCTCTACTCCACGCAGTTCCACCCCGAGGTGCGCCACACCGCCTATGGCCGCCGCATGCTCGAGAACTTCCTCTTTGGCATCTGCCGGCTGGAGCCCAGCTGGACCATGGACAACATCATCGAGGAGCAGGTGGCCTCCATCCGCGAGCAGGTGGGGGATGACAAGGTCATCCTGGGCCTCTCGGGCGGGGTCGACTCCAGCGTGGTGGCCGCGCTCGTGCACCGCGCCATTGGCGACCAGCTCACCTGCGTGTTCGTGAACCATGGCATGCTCCGCGCCGGTGAGCCCGAGCTGGTGGAGGAGGTCTTCCGCGACCAGTTCGAGATGCCGCTCGTGCACGTGCATGCCGAGGACCGCTACGCGCAGCTGCTCGCCGGCGTGACCGATCCCGAGGAGAAGCGCCGCCGCATAGGCACTGAGTTCTGGCGCGTGTTCTTCGAGGAGGCCGAGAAGCTCCACGGCGTGCGCTGGATGGCGCAGGGCACCATCTACCCCGACATCATCGAGAGCGGTGCGCGCAAGACGGGCGGCAAGGCCAGCACCATCAAGAGCCACCACAACCTGATTCCCTTCCCCGAGGGCGTGCACTTCGACCTCATCGAGCCGCTCGACCGCTTCTTCAAGGACGAGGTGCGCGAGCTGGGCGTGGCGCTGGGGCTGCCCGCCAAGATGGTCTATCGCCAGCCGTTCCCCGGCCCGGGCCTGGCCATCCGCATCATCGGCGAGGTCACGCCCGAGAAGCTCGAGGTGCTGCGCAACGCGGACGCCATCGTGCGCGAGGAGCTCGACGCCTATAACGAGGACCTGTTCCAGAAGACGGGCGACCGCAACTCCGAGCACAGCTGCTGGCAGTACTTCGCGGTGCTGCCCGACATCAGGAGCGTGGGCGTGATGGGGGACGAGCGCACCTACGCGCGTCCGGTGATCCTGCGCGCGGTGGAGAGCGCCGACGCCATGACGGCCGACTGGGCGCGCCTGCCCTACGACGTGCTCGCTCGAATCAGTGGCCGCATCGTGGGCGAAGTGCCTGGCGTCAACCGCGTGGTCTACGACATCACGCCTAAGCCCCCCGCCACGATCGAGTGGGAATAAAGAATTTCGGAAAAGTTGACGCAAGCGGCAGTTCTAGCGTATTCTCTCCAAAGAGAGAAGGG
>SUUD01000234.1 GCA_015062715.1 Olsenella sp.
CATGCGCGCGCGCGTGGGCGCCCGCCCGGCCGTGCACCCCACCCAGCCTGACGTCCCCCTGGTCCTGCGCCTCTCGCGCGACCGCGCGACCCTGGGCGTCTCGCTCTCCGGCTGGTCCCCCCTGTTCCGCCGTGGCTACGAGCGCACCGGGCACCGTGGCCCGCAGGGGCTGCGGGCCGACTACGCCTGCGCCCTGCTCGCCCTCTCCGGCCTGGGCCGGGGCGACGAGGCCCGTCTGCTCTTCCCGGGTGATGGGACGCTGGTCGTCGAGGCCGCGTCCATCGTGAGCGGCCGCGCCCCCAACCTGCTGCGCTCCGACTGGGGGCACCTCAGGTGGCTGGGTGGCGATGCCGGCGCCTGGGCACGCGTGCTGGGCGCCGCGGGGGAGCGCGGGCAGGCGGCGACGGCCACCGTGCTTGCCGCAGACACCCGTCGCGGCTGGGAGGGCGCCTCGACGGCGCTCGCCCGTTCGGCGGGGCTCGACGTCGACCTGCGCCAGGTCACCCCTGCCGGGCTTGCGAACGGCACGGCGCCGCTCGCAGGCGACCTCTCCTGGGCGGGAGACGACGTCGCCCGCCAGGCGGACGCCCTGGCGGCGCTTGCGCAGGCCGTCTCGGGGGCACCGCTCGCCCTGCTGTCGCGCGACGCCACCCCCGACGTCCTCATGGGCGCAGGGCCCGAGGTGGTGCTGGACGTCCTGCTCGGCCGCGACGAGGCGACGATGCGCCGCTACCCCGCAGGCGAGCGACCGGCGCGGACGGGCGTGCGCCTCAGGGACGGCAGCGACGTCCCGGTGCTGGTGGGTGCCTCGGACCAGTTTGCCGCGCGCCTTGCCAAGGTGGCCCGGGAGCGGGCGAGGTGGGCACGTTCCGAGGACGTCTCGTGCTACCGCGTATACGACGCGGACCTGCCCGACTACGCGGTCTCGATCGACGTCTACGAGGCCCTGGCCCGCGGCCGGCACCCCTCCGAGACCTGGCTCTACATCTCCGAGTACGCCGCCCCAAAGGGCGTGGACTCGTCGCTTGCCCGCCGCCGCCTCATGGACGTGCTGGCCATCGCCCCGAGGGTGATGGGCGTCGACCCGGCGCACGTGACCTGCCGCACGAGGACCCGGGCCCGCGGGGGCTCCCAGTACGCCGGCGACGCCGACGAGCGGCGGCGCGTGGTGCGGACCATCGACGAGGGCGGCCTCGACTTCGAGGTCGACCTGGGCGGGCACCTCGACACCGGCATCTTCCTCGACCACCGCGAGACCCGCTCCATGGTGCGCGAGATGGCCAAGCGCATGCCCGCCGGCGGTCGTTTCCTCAACCTCTTCGCCTACACGGGCACGGCGACCTGCTATGCCGCCGACGGCGGGGCCGAGCACACCACGACCGTCGACCTCTCGCGCCCCTACCTCGACTGGGCGGGGCGCAACCTCGAGCGCAACGGCTTCACGGGCGACCACCGGCTGGTGCAGGCGGACGTGCTGGCCTGGGTGGACGAGCAGCGCCATGCCCGTGGCGCCGCCCGCTACGACCTCATCTTCTGCGACCCGCCCACGTTCTCCAACTCGTCGCGCATGCGCAAGAGCTCGTTCGACGTGCAGCGCGACCACGTGGAGCTGCTCATTGGCGTCTCACGCCTGCTCGCCCGCGAGGGCACCTGCGTCTTCTCGTGCAACCTGCGCGGCTTCAGGCCCGACGTGGAGGCCCTGGCCCGCGCCAACGTGACCATCGAGGACGTCACGGCCCAGACCATCCCCCACGACTTCGCGCGCAACGCCAAGGTCCACCACTGCTACCTGGTGAGGAGGGCGTAGGCCCCATGCCGGAGCGCACGGGCAGAAAGGTGCGGGCGACCCCACGCCGCGACGTGGGGCGACGCGGCCACGAGGCGGGGCCCCTGGCCCTCGCCATCGCTGCCGTCGCGGTCGTCGCGGTGCTCGGCCTGGTCATCTCCCTGGCCATGCGCGACCCTGCCCGCGACGAGTTCGTCCGGACCTGGGCGCCGCGCATTGACGCCTTCAACGAGGGCCACCCCCTCGAGGGCCATGGCGACGTCTTCGCTGCCGCCGCCTACGACCACGGCATCGACCCGCGCTACTCCCCCGCCATCGCCCGCGTCGAGAGCGGATCGGGCGACCACTGCTTCCTCCCCCACAACGCCTGGGGCTGGGGCAGCGAGTCGTGGCCGGACTGGGACACCGCCATCCGTGCCCACGTCGAGGGCCTCTCCTGGGGCTACGGGCCCACGCTCTCCTACGAGGACGCCCGCAGGTACAACCCCGAGACGACGGCCGAGTGGTACGAGCAGGTGGACATGTGCATGGAGCAGATCTGGCCCGACGACCAGCTTTGACGGGATCCCCTCCCCTGCCGGGTGATGCGCATGGCCCGATGGGTATACCATTTAAGAATCCCCGGACCACCGGGGATCCTCGGAGGGGAGTCGCATGAACAGGCTGCGAGAGTTCGAGCACGGCGACCGTCGCCGCTGCGTCACCGCCCTCGCCACCTGCATCCTGGTTGTCGTCTGCGTCTTCGTCGGCGTGGTGACGAAGCTCATCGCGCCATCAACCATGGACGATCCCGACGAGGGCCTGAGGTCGTTCCGGTACTTCACGGCGCTGTAGAGCATGCTCGTCGCCACCTGATCCACGCTCTGCGTACCCTACCAGATTGACGGTCTGCGCTACCACAACTACCATCTGCCCCGCTGGGCTGCGGAGGCCCTGCACGTCGGGACGCTCGGCACGGCGATCACCCTGCTGGTCGCCGCCGTCGGTCCGCGCGATGGCGCGACACGACCGGCGGCGCGACGCCGGGGGCGAGCTCACGGTGCCGCGTCGCGCCCTTGCGGTGCTTGCCAGCCGCCATCGCGGCGAGCGGTCGCTCGCCGCGCTCTGCGAGGCGTATGTCAGCGCCTACTACGACCAGCCCGGGGGCTACGAGCGGTAGAACGCCTCCATGTCATGGGCCATGGCCTCGAGCGTGGGCACGTCGACGTAGGCCATGTGACCACAGCCGTAGCGGAAGAACTCGACGTTGGCGCGCAGCTCGGGCGAGAGGAACTGGCAGGAGATGTCGTGGACGACGTTCCACCAGGTCGT
>SUUD01000037.1 GCA_015062715.1 Olsenella sp.
CGTCGGACTGCAGCGACACGCCGCGGAGCATCTCCGCCATGCTCCTCTGGGTGAAGCAGGCGACGAGCCTCGTGTCCTGGAAGGCGATGTCGACGGGCAGGGCGATGAGCACGCTGCTGTCCGAGGTGCCCAGGTCGACGGCGTGGATCTCGGCGCCTTGGATGGTGACGTAATCGAAGGGATAGCCGTCCGAGGGCTCGAGGGTGCCCCTGGAGGTGTGGACGAGGCCGTTCTGGTCGATGAAGGAGAACCTCTTGAGACCAAAGAGCTGCTTCATCCGCGCCTGGTACGCGGCCAGGCTCTCGACGCTGACGAGGTCGTCGGCCTCCATGAGGTCGACGGCGGTCTGCGTGCTCGAGACCTGGGCCTGGAGGTTGGAGGCCACGACCTGCTCGCGGCGGCCCGCGAGCTCGTCGAGGTACAGCATGCTGACCGAGCGCACAGCCTGCTCGGTGTCGCTCGAGGCGGCGCGGCCCATCCAGATGGTGCCCGCGACCAAGATGAGCGTCACGATGGCGCCGCCCACGAGCGCGGCGAGCGTGTAGCCCCTATCCCTGTTGGATTCGTTGGTTGCCACCCGAATCACCCTCCCATCACAGATAGTCAAATCGTACCAGTTGGGAGTGGCAATGACAGCGCGATATGCGCCAACGATCCCGATGGGCACCCGAAGTGGCGCAATGGCCGCGCGGGACGGCCCAATGCAAAGACGGCGGGCCGCCCTTGCGGCCCGCCGCACTCACTTCCCCTTGACCGTGCGAGCACCCGAGGGGTCTCGCGGCGCGCCGCCTCTGCGCCTGGGCGATTTCGCGAAGCGCTGAGCCCAGGGCAGAGGTGGCGCGCCCCTGCGACGTCCCCTAGAGGTCGAGCTCCATCAGGCGGGCGATGGCCAGGATGTAGATCTTGAGGGAGTCCTTGAGCTGCTGCTCGGAGATGCCCTCGTCTGCGCTGTGCTCGCCGTGCACCCAGTCGGGCGTGGTCTGCTCGGGGTCGTTGGGGCCAAAGCTCGCGGCACGCTCGAAGTGGCGGGCGTAGGTGCCGCCGCCCATGGTGAAGGGCTCGGCGTTCTTGCCGGTCATCTCGTTGTAGGTGGCGATGAGCGTCTGGATGGGGGCCGAGGTGGGGTCGGTGACGAAGGGCACGGCCACGTCGTCGACCTCGAAGGTGCCGCCGTGGGCGGCGGCCAGGGCGGTCGCGTTGGCGGTGATGGTCTCGTCGCTCATCGTCGAGACGTAGCGGCAGTCGACGGTCTGGGTGAAGCGGTTGCCCTCGGTGGCGATGACGCCGCCGATGCAGGTGGTCGGGTCGAAGTAGTCGTCGGTGGAAGCGACGCCCAGGCCCGAGCCGTCCGTGGTGGAGAGGAACTGGCGCTCCATCTCCAGGAAGCTGCGCTCGCCCTCGCCGCAGAGGTCGTTGTCGAGCAGGTAGTTCACGAGCAGCAGGATGGCGTTGATGGTGCCCTCGGGCTTGGAGGCGTGGCCGCCGATGCCGTGGGCGGTCAGCTTGGCCAGGCCCTCGCCCGCAGCCTCGAGCTCGATGCTGGCGCCCTCGGGGGCGACGGGCGCGGGCAGGGAGGCAGCGTCGGCGCGGACGGTAACGCTGGCCAGGTTGGGGATGGCGTTGGGCACCGTGCCGCCGGCGAACTCCACGATCCTGCGGTCCTCGCCCAGGTCGGCCGAGACGAAGTGGCCCCAGTAGGTGCCCTTCTCGCCGTAGCACAGGGGGAAGTCGGCGTCGGGGGTGAACAGGAAGGCCGGCTGCGGGTAGTTCTCGAGGTACCAGTGGACGTCGTGCATCATGGTCTCCTCGTTGCACCCGATCATGCAGCGCAGGGTGTAGGGCAGCTTCTCGCCGGTCTGCTTGACGCGGTCGGCGAAGAACTTGCAGGCGTACAGCGACAGGGTCCAGGGGCCCTTGTCGTCGATAACGCCGCGGCCGAGCAGGTAGCCGTCCTTGCGGGTGACCTTGAGCGGGTCGACCGTCCAGCCGGTGCCGAGGGGCACGACGTCGACGTGGGCGATGGTCGCGATGTACTTGTCGGACTCGCCGGGCAGGTCGGCGAAGCCGATGTAGCCGTCGCAGTTGTGGGCCTCGAGGCCGTTCTCGGCTGCGATGTCGCAGGCCGTCTGCAGGGCGAGGGCGGGCGCGTGGCCCCAGGGCTCGCCGGGCTTGGCCTCGTCGAGGTTCTCGACGCTCTCGATGGCCACGAGACGGCCCATGTCGGCGATGACGTCCTCCCAGACCGCGTCGACGTACTCATCGATCTGCTGCTTGAGCTCTTCGTCTGCCATGGCATTCCTTTCGCATAAGGTTGAGTGAAAACTGCATAAGCAAGAAAAGTGTAGCCCTTCCCCACGGAAAGTGAAGAAGGGCCACATAACTTGCCGTTTTGGCCACCCTGCGACTTGGTGCGTGTCAGGGCCGGGGGCGCGTGTCGGGGGCCGGGACGCGGACTAGAGCTCGACTTGCATGAGGCGCCAGAGGGCGACGCAGTAGATGACGAAGGCGTCCTTGAGGGTGCGCTCGGAGACGACCTCGTTGGGGCCGTGCATGGCGCCGCACCACGCAGGGAACGTCTCGTAGGGGTCCTCGGGGCCAAAGGCCACGCCGTGGGCGAAGTGGCGGGCGTAGGTGCCGCCGCCAATGGCGAGGGGCTCGTCCTGGTGGTCGGTGAGCTCGTTGTAGGTGTCGACGAGCGCACGCACCGCCGCGGAGTCCTTGTCACCCACGGAAGGCACGGTGACGCGGACCCCCTCGACGGTCGCGCCATGGCGGGACGCGACCTCCCTCACCGCAGCCTCGATCTGCTCGCCGGTCACCGTGGTGACGTAGCGCGAGTCGATGGTCTGGACAAAGTGGCCGTCGTCCGTGGTGCGCACGGTGCCGCCAATGCAGGTGGTGGGGCCAAAGACGTCATCGGTCGAGGCAAAGCCCAGGGTCGAGGCGTCCGTGGAGCCCATGACGTCGTGCTCGAGCTCTAGGTACGCGCGCTCGGCGTCGTTGCACAGGCCGTTTGCCAGCAGGTAGTCGGTGACAAGACCAATGGCGTTGACGCTGCCCTCGGGAAGCGAGGCATGGCCGCCCTTGCCGTGGCCCTCGATGCGGCAGGTGCCGTCACCCAGGTCGGTGACGGTGACGCGGTCGGCGGCAGGCAGCGCGGAGGCGTCGGCACGCACGATGGCGTGGGCCTCGAAGGGGATGGCGTTGGTCACGTGGCCGCCGGCGAGCTCGACGATCACGCGGTTCTCCTCGCCCAGGGGCGCCGAGACGAACTCGGCCTTGAAGCCGCCCTTCTCGGCGTAGATGACCGGCCAGCTGCCGTCGGGCGTGAAGAGGAAGTCGGGCTCTGCCTGGTGCTCGAGGTACCAGTGGACGTCGCCCATGCCGGTCTCCTCGTTGCAGCCCGCGATGAGGCGGATGGTGTGGGCGAGCGGGGCGCCCTGGCGCTCGGCGAGCATGGCCATGAACTTGGTCGCCCACAGCGCCACGACCCAAGGACCCTTGTCGTCGATGACGCCACGACCCACGAGGTAGCCCTCGCGACGGTCCATGACGTAGGGCTCGCTGTCCCAGCCGGGACCCTCGGGCACCACGTCGACGTGGCTGATCATGGCGACGGTCTTGCCGGAGGTGCCGGGCAGGTCGCCCCAGCCCAGGTAGCCCTCGCCGTCCGTGACCGCGAGGCCCTCGCGGGCCATCAGCTCGAGCGCGATGTCCAGGGCCGCACGCGGGCCCGGGCCCCACGGCGCGCCATCGGCCGCCTTGTCGGGCTCCTCGACGCTGCGCTGCGAGACGAGCCGCGCGATGTCGGCCGCGACCTCCTCGAAGTGCTCCTCGACGAAGGCGCGTGCCTCCTGCTCCACCTGCTTGTCCGTATAGCCCATGCTGCCTCCCTGGCGTGGCGCCCGTTGTCCGGGCAACTTGAATGACCGTGCCCTAGCTTAGCGCTCCGCCCGCGCCTGTCCACAGGTTGAAACCTCCGTGCCACGATGGGCCTAGAGGGGCAGGTCGCGCCAGTCCTCCAGGAACAGGTCGGCCGCGGCGCGCACCGCGCCCACGTCCTGCGTCACGTCGCCCGAGGCGACCGCGCAGGTGGCCATCCCTGCGCCTCCCGCCGACTTCAGGCCGGCCACGATGTCCTCGAAGACGACGCAGCCCGCAGGCGCCACACCCAGGCGGCGGGCGGCCTCCAGATAGATGTCGGGCTCGCGCTTGGTCTTGGTCACGTCGGTCCCGCACACCACCGTGTCGAAGAGCCCGTACACGTCGAGCCGCGGCGCCATCGAGGCGAGCACGTCATGGTCGTTGGTGGTGGCAAGCGCGATGGGGACGCCCGTCTCGCGCAGCGCATCGAGGTAGGCCAGTGCGCCGGGCCGCAGGTCGACCTCGGTGGCATAGATGTCGTTGGCGAGCTCGTTCCACTCGTCACAGATGTCCTGCGGGTCATCGTCGAGGCCGTAGCGCTCGATCACGTAGAGGGCGCCCTCGGCAAAGCCCAGGGTGGCGAGGTGTTGGGCGAGGTCCGGGGTCCAGGTGCGGCCGCGCCGCGCGAGGAAGGTGCGGTCGACCTCGTTCCACACGAAAGCGGACGAGGCGAGCGTGCCGTCGAAGTCGAAGATGGCGGCCTCATACGAGAAGGGCCAGAGGCTCGTGGGTACGTGGCTCATGGGTTGCTCCCGTGCGCATCGCCAGAGGGGGTACTTGAAAAAGGGGGCCACCCGAAGGTGACCCCCTCAGCCTGGCTGAAATTGCGAGGCTTAGAGCTTGGTGACGTTGGAAGCCTGGGGCTTGCCACCCTTGCCCTCGGTGATGTCGAACTCGACGGCCTGGCCCTCCTCGAGCGTCTTGAAGCCGTCCATCTGAATCTCGGAGAAGTGGACGAACAGGTCGTCGCCGTCCTCGCGAGAGATGAAGCCATAGCCCTTGTCCGGATTGAACCACTTAACAGTACCCTGAGCCATTTCGTGCCTTTCTTTCCTGCCCCGAAGGACATGATGCTGCGCGTCCGCGCGATACCTATGGCGAATGCCACAAGGGGAAGTTTACTCCACTGGAGCGGGTTGGGGCATGAGATTTCCCGAGCGGCCCCGACCAAAGGCCAAACGGTAACAAACCGCACGTCAAAAGCCCTAAACCTGAAAGGCGAGTAAAAAGCGCCCTCCTTGGCGGGACAGATGGCGCGACCGGGCGCTAGCCAAACAGCTCCCGGTCCATGTCGTCGAGCTCGGCCGGGACATGCCCCAGGTCGCACTGGAAGGCGTCCGCGACGGCCTCGGCCTGGGCACGCCGGACCTCGGCCACGTCCACGCTCCCCATGTCCTCGTAGACGTCGGCCACGCGGTCGAGCGCGTACGAGACGTACTCGGCCGTGGAGTCGGCCATGCCCGAGAGCAGCATCATGGTGACGAGGGAGTCGGGCGACAGGGACATGGCCGTGTCGGCGTCGAGCTCGAGCAGGCTCGACACCGCCGCCTCGACCTGCTCGCAGCCGCGCACGTCGCCCTTCAGGACGGCCAGCTGGAAGGCCTGGATGAGCGCCTGGGTGAAGCGGGCGATGAGCTCGAGGATGTAGTCGCGCTGGAGCATGGCCTACACCCCCTCGGGGGCGACGATGCCCAGGTGCTCGAAGGCTGCCGCCGTGGCGCGCCGGCCCTGGGGCGTGCGGATGATGAGGCCGCGCTGCATGAGGTAGGGCTCGTAGACGTCCTCGAGGGTGGACGGGTCCTCCCCCACCGCGCTCGCCACGGTGGTGAGCCCCACCGGGCGCCCGCGGAAGGTGGACGTGAGCGCCTTGAGGATCTTGACGTCCATCCAGTCCAGCCCCAGCTCGTCGATCTCGAAGAACGAGAGCGCCTCGGAGGCGACCTGCCAGCTGATGCTGCCGTCGGCACGCACCTGGGCGTAGTCGCGCACGCGCTTGAGCAGGCGGTTGGCCAGGCGCGGGGTGCCGCGGCTGCGGCTCGCGATCTCGGCCGCACCCTGCTCGTCGATGCTCACCCCAAGGATCCCCGCCGAGCGCATGACGATGTCGGCAAGCTCGGGCACGGAGTAGTAGTCGAGGCGGTACGAGATGCCAAAGCGGTCGCGCAGCGGCCCGGTGAGCAGGCCCGTGCGCGTGGTGGCACCCACCAGCGTGAAGCGCGGCAGGTCGAGGCGGATGGAGCGGGCGGCCGGCCCCTTGCCGATCATGATGTCGAGCGAGAAGTCCTCCATGGCGGGGTACAGCACCTCCTCGACCGTGTGGTTGAGGCGGTGGATCTCGTCGATGAAGAGGATGTCGCCGGGGCCGAGGTTGGTGAGGATGGCCGCGAGGTCGCCCTGGCGCTCGATGGCCGGGCCGCTCGTGGTGTGGATGTTGGTGCCCATCTCGTTGGCGAGCACGGTCGACAGCGTGGTCTTGCCCAGACCCGGGGGGCCCGAGAAGATCACGTGGTCGAGCGGCTCGTTGCGCGACTTGGCCGCCTCGATGAGCACGCGGAGGTTCTCCTTGATGCGGGTCTGGCCCTGGTACTCGTCGAGGGTGCGCGGGCGCAGGGTGCGGTCGACGTCGAGGTCGTCGGCGGTGAGCTCGGCGGTGACGGGGCGTACACCCGTGCCGTGCTGCCGCTCGGTGCCAAAGAGGTCGTCGGAGTCAGCCTGCCACATCACAGACCACCTCCCAGGCGGCGCAGCGCGTAGGCGACGGCCTTCTCGGCCGTGGTGGCGCCGGCCTCCTCGTGGCCCTCGAGCGCCACCGTGACCTCCTGCGGGCTGAAGCCCATGGACAGCAGCGCGGCGGTGACGTCGGCCTCGACGTTGGTGGGGGCGGCAGCAGAGGGTGCCGCGACGGGCGCGGCGACGACCCCGCGCAGCGCGGGCGACTTGGCGAAGACCTCCTCGAGCTCGACGAGCAGGCGGTTGGCGAGCTTCTTGCCCACGCCGGGCGTGGTGGCGATGAGGCCGGCGTCCTGGGTGACGACGGCACCGGCCAGCCCCTGCGGGGTGAAGGTGGACAGCACCGAGAGCGCGAGCGCGGGGCCCACGCCCGAGATGGCGCACAGGCGGTCGAACAGGGCGCGCTCCTCGGCCGTTGCGAAGCCGTAGAGCAGCATGGCGTTGTCGCGCACCACCATGCGCGCGAGCAGCGTGACGCCGGGCTCGCCGGCGGCCGGAAGCGCCGCCGCCGTGTTGGCCGAGACGCCGAGCTCGTAGCCGACGCCGTGGACGTCGAGGACCACGTGGCTGGGGGTGGCCTCGACGAGGGTTCCTGTGAGCTGGACGATCACGGACAGACCGCCTTTCCGCCCGCGCAGGGCTGGTTGGGTTGCGCCTCGTGGGCGCCTGCGCGCCCCAGGCTCATGGTACGCGAAAGGTTGGCATGGCACACCGCCGCGGCGAGCGCGTCGGCGCAGTGGTCGGGCTTGGGGTCGTGGTCGAGGGCGAGCACCTGCCGCACCATGTAGGTGACCTGGTGCTTGTCGGCAGAGCCCGTTCCCACCACCGACTGCTTTATCTGCATGGGCGTGTACTCGCCCACCTCGACGCCAGCCGCCGCGCAGGCCGCCAGGGCAGCGCCGCGGGCGTGCGCCGTCCAGATGGCCGAGCGCACGTTAACGCCAAAGTAGATGCTCTCGACCGAGACGCACTGCGGCCGATACTCGTCGATGGCACGGGCGACCTGCTCGAAGATGGCCCCCAGGCGGACGTCGAGGGGCTGGTCGGGCGTGGTGGTTATGCAGTCGTAGGCACGCGCACGGCACACGCCGCCCCGCGTCTCTATGACCGCCCAGCCCGTGTGTGCCAGGCCGGGGTCTATGCCCATGATGACCATGCGACCTCCGGAAGCCAGGCCTATCCCATGTCTCGAACACCCGTTCTAGGGTACCACAGACAGGTCCTCACGGCACCGCAAATGGGAACCTCTCACTATCTTCTCGGGCATATCGGGAGCCCACGCGTTCTAGAATTGGTGGCAGGACGGGGTCAGTAAGGAGGGCATATGGGTGAGGACGGGCTCGTCAAGATCTCCGAAATGGCCGCGCTGCATGGCATCTCTCGGCAGGCGCTCATCCTCTACGACAAGAACGACCTGCTCAAGCCCGTCCGCATCGCCGAGAACGGTTATCGCTACTACTCGCTGAGCCAGATTCCGCGCCTGCGCATGATCTGCCTGCTCAAGTCGATGGGCGTGCCCCTCTCGCAGGTGGCGTCGTTTTTGGACAGCCCCACGACCGAGATGATGAACGAGGTCCTGGCAAGGCGCACCGCCGAGATCGACGCCGAGATCGAGCGGCTGCGCACCCAGCAGGCCGACATCGCCCAGTACTCCGAGAACTTCGAGCACATCGACACCTTCGAGCGTGCCATCGACATACCGTCCATCGAGTGGCTTCCCGAGCGCAAGGTCATCTTCTCCCCCTACCCCACCAACGAGATGGACCACAAGACCCTGCACCTCGCCCTCATGGATGCCTGGGGCTCGCTCATCGACGCGGGCATGGTCCCGTCGCTGGGCTTTGGGTCCATGCTGCGCATCGATGCCATCGACGGGGACGAGCCGCTCACCGGGGCCGGAAGCATCGTGTTCCTCCCCCGCGACGTGCCGATAGAGGGCGCGGAGGTCCGCACCATCCCCGCAGGCGAGTATGCCGTCATGTACAAGCGGGCCATGCCCTACGACGTGGAGCCCGCCCGCAGGCTGCTGGCCTGGATGCGCGAGCACGACCTCAAGCCCGCCCATCACGTCATCGACCGCTGCCTGCTCGACGCGACCTTCTACGACGACCGGTCGACGGCAGACTTCTGCCGCCTCGCCATCCGCATCGCCAACTGAGGCCCGGCCGGCCCGCGCATGATGAGACGCCGCCCGCGATGACGGCCCCCGACAGTTTGGCGTGCCAGGGGACCGTCCTCGTGGGCGGCGTCTTGCGGGAAGCTTGCCTCCTCACGCAAGTCGGACCGCCCCCCTCGCTCCTCACGCAAAGCGTGCCAAGGTAGCCGTGAAGTTTGGTACGTCCCGCGCAAGGAGTCGGACGATCTGGTCTGTTCCGCGTAAGGGGCCGCTCTGGGGGCGCCGGTCAGGCACCAAGCGCGAGCGCCAGCTGGGTGCGGCTCTCGTAGCCGCCCTTGTCCATGATGTTCGAAACGTGGCGCTTGACCGTCCCCTCGGATATGCCCAGCTCCACCGCGATGCGGCGGTTGGTCCAGCCACGCCGCACGAGGTGTGCCACCTCCTGCTCGCGCTCGGAGAGAGCGGCCGTGCGGGTGACCTGCGCCCCCAGGGCGCGCAGCTGGCTCTCCACCGCGCTCGGCGACGAGACGGGCACCACGACGCGCATCACGCGGCTGCCGTCGCGATAGGTGATTTCCATGGTGGGGCTCATGCACGTCTCCTTCTCGTCGCTCGGTGGCAGGGCAAGGAAAGGACCCCGGCAGAAGGACCTGCCGGGGTCGCGAGGGGCAATCTTACATGAGGCCCAGGACGTGGAACCAGACGGCCTCGACCAGGGTGGTCAGGAACACGACCACGGTCAGGGGAATGCCCATCTTCATGGTCTCGGTGGCGCTGTAGCCGCCGGCGTCCTTGCCCACGCCGACCAGGATGGCCAGGTTGTGGAAGGGCAGGACGTAGTGGATGTTGATGGCGGAGAAGACCATCATCGCGATGGCGGTGGGGCTGATGCCGGAGCCGGCGGTGAAGGTCAGGAACGCGGGGATGCAGATGCCCAGGACGGCCATGACCGAGCCCATGAACATGTGGATGACCACGGTGATGACGGTGATGAGCAGGGTGAGGACGAAGATGTTGGAGGGGACGGAGGCCGGGAGCAGGACGCTCGCGATGAACTGGTTCATGCCGGTCTCGCCACCGACGGTGCCGATGCCCATGGCGGCGGTCAGGAAGACCAGGGTGTTCATGGGAACGGTGTTCCAGTCGCCGGGCTTGAGGACCTCGCCGATGTAGGGCAGGGCCATGAGGGCGCCGATGAGCAGGGTCACGAAGCCGATGGACAGGCCGGTCATGGAGCCGGTGAGCCACAGGCAGACGGCGATGGCGATCCACACGATGACGCGCTTCTCGGTGACGGAGAGGGTGCCGAGCTCGTCGGCCTTGGCCTGGACCTCGGCCTTGTTGATCTCGATCTCGCGCTCGGGCTTGAAGAGGAGCAGGTTGAGGAAGAGCGTGCCCAGCGTGGCGACGAGCATGGGGACGCACATGGTGATCATCCAGCCGAAGTAGGACAGGTCGCCACCCTCGCAGTAGGAGGCCACCAGCGGGCCGAGCGTGGAGTCGCCGGTGATGAGGAACATGCCGGTGGGGGCAGCGGCGGCAAAGACGGTGAAGCCGATCTTGACCTTGTCGGCCTCGGACATCTTGGCGGCGTCGCAGACGACCATCATGACCGCGAGGAGCATGAAGCAGCGCGGGAAGGGGTGCGGGATGAGGATCGAGAGGACGAGCGAGATGATGTAGATCCAGATGATGAGGGACTTCCAGTTGTGGATGAACTTGATGGCGAACCAGTAGGCGATGCGCTCGCCGAGGCCGGAGCTCTTGACGCCCGCAGCGATGAGGTAGGCGCCGATGACCATCCACATGTTCATCGTCGTCCAGGACCTGAAGACGACGGAGGGCTCCGCCACCTTGAACAGGACGAGCAGGGCCAGGTAGATGGCCGAGATGTAGGCCGGCTGGGCGACGCCGCAGGCCCAGAAGACGACCGTCATGAGGGTGAGGGCGAGGCACTGCTGGCCCTGCATGGAGATCTCGGCGAGGTTGTTGAGCGGGGCGAACCAGATGAGCACGCCGACCAGGATGCCGGCAATGAGGCCGATGCCCTTCTTATCGAGCTTCATGAGTCATTCCTCGTTTCTTTTGCACACGAACGCCCATGGGTCCCATGTCCCCGTGCGATCGCGTGAGTTGTAAAGCAGCAGGATGGCCAAGAAAGGCCACAAGGGTGCCCGGAGCGCACGGTCATCGGGCGTGCGCTCCGGGCCGGAGGGAGGGGTCCTTACACGTTGAGCTCGGCGGCCCACTTCTCCTTGTCGATCTCCATGAACTGCGAGCGGATGAACTTGTTCTTCAGGTTGAACGGCACGGTGCAGTCGTAGATGACCTTGCAGGCGATGCCGTGCTCGCGGATGGAGCCGGACATGCTGTTGTCGTTGGACGGGTCGAGCACGTGGCAGTGGCAGCCGGGGATGGTGATGATGTCGGTGTCGGCCTGGAAGCGGGTGGTCATGGCCCACATGACGTCGTTCATGTCGAAGATGTCGACGTCCTCATCGACCAGGAAGACCTCCTTGAGCTCGCCGAAGGCGGAGAAGGCCAGCATGGCGGCGTTGCGCTGACGGCCCTCGTCGGAGGCAGCGGACTTCTTGAACTGCAGGATGGCGCAGAACTTGCCGCCGCCGCAGGGAGCCGCGTGGACGTTGAGCAGACGTCCCGGCATGGCGGTGTTGACCATCTTGTAGATCGAGGCCTCGGTGGGGATGCCGGCCATGGAGACGTGCTCGTGCGACGGGCCGATGCAGGACTCCATGATCGGGTGCAGGCGGGTGGTGACGGCGGTCACGTTGATGACCGGGCAGACCTTGGCGCCGCCGGTGTAGCCGGGGAACTCGGGCATGGCGTAGCCGAAGCCGTTGGTGTCCTCGTTGACCATCTCGGTGGCGGACAGGTAGCCCTCGATGACGTACTCGGCGTTGGCGATGCACTTCTGCGGGATGGTCAGGCAGTTGGCCAGCTCGACGCCCTTGCCGCGGATGGCGCCGGCAATCTGGAGCTCGTTGTAGCCGAGCGGCGTGGTGGGCGCCTCAAAGCCGCAGCACATGTAGAC
>SUUD01000235.1 GCA_015062715.1 Olsenella sp.
TGCGCTGGTGCTTTGACATGGGCATCTGGGACGCCCTCTTCTGCGCGACGGCAGGTTACACCATCCAGAACCTGGGGTCGGGCACCGGGGAGTTCCTCCGCCTCGCCACCCATGCGCTGACGGGGGCCGAGATGGGGCAGCTCGCGGCCACCATCCTCTCCGACTGCTCGGTCTTTGCGATTGTCTTCGTCTACTACCTGGTCTTCATTCGGCATCTTGGCTCGCTGGGACAGCTGGGCAGGGACTCCCGCGGCATGCTCGCCGTCCTGGTCGGCGTGATCCTGGTGGTCATCGCCTTCGACGTGGTGGTGCGTGGCCTGGGGAGAGAGGGCGCGGGACTGGGCTTCCTCCTCGTGCTGCGCGTCATCCATGCCGCGGTGAGCCTGTTCGTGCTCTTCGCCGAGTACGAGATGCTCTACAACGTGAAGCTCAACGCCGAGGTCGCGGCGCGCGAGCGCCTGTCCGCCGAGCGCGAGCGCCAATACGAGCTCTCGCGCGAGACCATTGCGGCGGTCAACCGCCGCGTCCACGACATCCGCCGCAAGGTCCTCGGCGACCTTGCCGCAAGCGAGGCCCCCATCAACCGGGAGGTCCTCGCCGAGGTGGCCCGCGACATCGAGGTCTACGACGCCCCGGTGCGCACCGGCAACGACGTCATCGACACCATCCTCACCGAGAAGAGCCTGGTGTGCCGGCGGCGCGGGGTCACCCTGTCGTGCATCGCCGACGGCACCGCGCTGGCGCAGCTGCCGACCACCGACCTCTACGCCCTCTTCGGCGTGCTGCTCGACGGTGCGATCGACGCCGTGTGCGGGCTTGACGACATGAGGAGACGGTCCGTGACGCTCACGCTGCGCAGGGTGGGTGACCTGGCCCTCGTTCACCTGGAGCACTATGCGGGCGATTCCAGGGCGGCCAATGACGCCACCCTGCGCGAAATCGTCGAGCGCCATGGCGGAACGCTCGCGGCGGCACGGCGCGGGGACGCGGCGGTAGTCGACGTGATGCTGCCCGTGCGGTAGCGAAACGCCTGTCCCCGGGAGCGTGTTCCATTTGGAACACCTTCCCGGGGACGGGCGTTTCAGGGGGACAGTGCTTCGCTACGCGGCCTGCTGGGCGCGCCACCTGGCCATCTTCTTGTGACGGCGGACCAGGTACCACGCATAGAGCGCGATGGGCACGAGGCACAGGCCGTAGATGCCCAGCTGCAGCGGGTAGGGTCCGGTGGTGCCCACGGCCATGGCGTCGGAGTTCACCGTCATGAAGAGGATGTTCTTCGTGGCACGGCGAAGCGCCTGGTGACCGGCGGGCGTGTCGAGCGTGGACTCGTCGAGCCCGGCGAAGATGGGCAGCGAGCCAAACGAGAGCTCGAGGTCGTTGCCGGCGCGCAGCGCACGGTCGAAGTCCATGGTGGTCGCGGCCATGACGCAGTCGGTGATGACGGCGCCCTGGAAGCCCCACTCCCCGCGCAGGACCTCAGTGAGCAGCGGGTAGCTCTCGGCGGCGGGAACGGCGCCGATGCGGTTGAACGAGCTCATGATGCCCAGCGTGTGGCCCAGCTTCACGCCCATCTCGAAGGGCTTGAGGTAGATCTCGCGCATGGCCTGCTCGTTTGCCCAGGTCACGAGGCCGCCGTTGTCACGATTGGTCTCCTGGTCGTTGAGGGCGAAGTGCTTGAGGTAGGTGTAGACGCCCTTGCTCTGGATGCCGCGGATCTCGGCCTCGACGATGGCGCCCGAGAGGAGGCCGTCCTCGGAGACGTACTCGTAGTTGCGGCCGGCAAACGGGCTGCGGTGGATGTTGCACGCGGGGGCATAGAGGCCGCCCACGCCAATCTCGTGCGCCTCGGCGCCGAAGACCTCGCCCATGCGGAAGACGAGCTCGGTGTTCCAGGTGGCGCCCAGCATGGACTGGCCGGTGTACTGGTTTCCACCCAGGTTGCCAAGCACCAGGTTGGCGCCGTTGGGGCCGTCGGAGTCGATCACGTGGGGCTTGCCCACGCTGGGCACGGCGGCGTTCATCCAGCCGCTGGTCTGCACGAGGAAGGCCATCTGGTCGACGGGGACCTGCTCGAGCAGCTCGTCCCACTTGGGGTCGTCATAGGCGACGCCCTTCATGTCGGCAAGCTTGAGACCGTGGTTGGCGACGACGATGTCCTCGACCTCGGGGTTGTCAACCGTGGCGTCGGTGATGACGGCGACCTGCTCGTCGGTGGCCTCGATGCCGGAGGCGCGGCGCTCGGTGGGCATGGTGCCCGCCCAGTCGGCGCGGGTGACGTAGGTGAGGTTGTCGCCGTAGCTCATGTCGTCGAAGCGGTTCACGGCGGTGACGAGGTCGCTGGCGCGCTTGCCGTCGTTGGCGTCGTTGTAGATGACGTCGGCGTCGACCGTGAACGTCTCGCTGGCGAGCATGTCGTGGCTGTTGTCCTGCAGGCGGACCTCGTACTCACCGGCCTCGAGCACGTAGGCGCCGCCCTCGGCCTTGATGCCGGAATAGTCGTAGGAGGCGATGTCCTCCTGGTTGAAGGAGATCTCGAGGGTCTGGCTCTCGCCCGGCTCGAGCAGCTTGGTCTTGCCAAAGCCCGCGAGCACGACCTCGGCCTTCTCGATGCCGCCCTTGGTGTAGGGGGCGTTCACGTAGACCTGGGCCACGTCCTTGCCGGCCACGTCGCCGGTGTTGGTGACCTTGACGGAGACGGTCACGGTGCCGTCGTCGACGGAGAGGCCCTCGATGGACTTCTCGAAGGTGGTGTAGGACAGGCCGTAGCCAAACGGGTACTGGACGGTGGCGTCGTAGTCGATGAAGCCGTCGGCCGCGGCGGTCTCGTAGTAGCGGTAGCCCACGTAGATGCCCTCGACGTAGTCGACGAAGTGGTAGGGCAGGTTGTCACCGGTCTCGGAGCTGCCGCCCAGGCCGGCGTTGCCGTAGAACACATTGGTGTAGTCGAAGGCACCCATGGCGTAGTAGCTGGGAGCGGACTCGACCTCGTACGGATAGGTGTCCACGAGGCGACCGGAGGGGTTCACGGCGCCGGCGAGCACGTCGCCAATGGCGTTGGTGCCGGTGGAGCCGGGCGTGCCGACCCA
>SUUD01000236.1 GCA_015062715.1 Olsenella sp.
CCGCCGAGCACGCGCTTGCGGGCAATGGCGCGCAGGCGTCCCCCGAGGGCGCCATCGTGGTCTCGGCCGGCGAGTGCGTGGGCTCCATCACGCCGCAGCGCATCTCGTTCGACGCCGACGCCGCCGTGGTGCGCCTGCGCAGCCGCGCCCGCATCGAGGGGGCCGATCTCGTCGTCTCCTGTGGTGACCAGGTCATCCGCAGGCTCAAGCGACAGATCGTGGTGCCCTCGGAGATGCAGACCATCAAGCTGCGTCCGGCGGAGCTCGACCAGGTTCGCGGCCTCGTGGGCGCCGACGGCGTGGCGAGGGTCAGCGTGAGTTGCGTCGAGGCGAAGAGGGGAGGCGTTGCCTGATGGCGAACGTCGAGGTCAGGCACATCACCTGCGTCCAGTGTCCCATGGGCTGCCCCCTCGAGGTGACCCTCGAGGACGGCGTCGTCACGTCCGTGACGGGCAACACCTGCCCACGCGGCAGGACCTACGGCGAGCACGAGGCCACGCACCCCGAGCGCGTGGTCACCTCGCTCGTCTCCGTCGAGGGGGACTGGCATCCCATCAGCGTCAAGACGGCCGCGCCCGTGCCCAAGGAGCGCGTCGCGCAGGTCCTGGAGCAGATCCGCGCGGCCAGCGTGGTGCCGCCCGTCGCAGAGGGAGACGTCATCGTGGCGAACGCCGCGGGGACCGGCGTCGACGTCATCGCGACCAAGGGCCGCGGGTAGCGCTGCGAGTCGGACAAGGAGCATCCCTTCGGGGCCGTCCTGTGGGCGGCCCCGTTTCTTGCGCCTCGCGCACGGGGCGTGGCACAGGCGGGCCTGCAGGTACGGGGGTGTATGTGTGGGGAAATTGGCTGCGAAAAAGCGCACATCTCTCATTGTCATGCACTTGGCGCACATGTCAAGACTGGTAATCTTTCCGGGAACCCGTATAGTTTGGGATGTCGACCCCCTGCGGCACTAACTGGGTGAACCGACAAGCGTTACGAGGGAGTCCGGGTCGCGTCGCCAAGTACAGGCATCCTCCGTTGTTGTGGAAGCTGGGAAGGCGCGTGTAGGACGCCCACCTTTGAGAGGTGGGTTCATGAATGGGCCGCGGGGGGCGGCAGCATGTCGGGGCACGTCCCTCAGACCTCCACCATCACATGGCCGCACGCGTTGATGACCCTCGCGCCAGAGGGATGCGCGAGCTCGCGCTCGACCATCCCGTAGTCCAGGTGCACGTGCCCATGGAGCATGACCTGCGGCCTCAGCCGGTCGAGCAGGCGCCCGTAGGCCTCGAAGCCGCGGTGGGGCAGGTCCTCGAGGTCGCCGAGGCCCCGTGCGGGCGCATGGGTCACCAGGACGTCGACGCCTCCCCTGAGGAGCGCCGTGAGGGCGAGCCTGCGGCAGCGCCAGCGCGCCTCCCCCTCGCTGTACCCCACGATTCCCGGCCGGTAGCAGAGCGAGCCGTCGAGGCCGGCAAAGCGAACTCCACCCACCGAGACGACGCGAAGGTCAAGGGGCGTCCCGCCCATGTCGGCGTAGCCGCGCTCGTCGGTGTCGTGGTTGCCCCGCACAAAGAGCAGCGGCGCATTGGCAATGGTGGCGACGCAGTCGAGGTAGGAGGGCCTCAGGTCGCCGCAGGAGACGACGACGTCGGGGTGGGGGAACGATCCGCGCTCGAGCCGTGAGAGCAGCAGGTTGTCTTCCTTGTCAGACACGGCCAGGATGCGCACGGCGTCACTCCTCCGCGTCGGTCTGCTCGTCGAGGACGCCCGAGGCGCGCACGTCCTCGCGACCCGCCTCCGAGAGCTCCCAGCTCTTGGGCAGGCGTCCCACGACGTTGTCGGCGAGCCATCGCATGCCAGCGATCTGGTCGTTGGTGGGAAGGGGCTCGCCATCGGGGTTCACCTGTCTGCCCTTCTGGTCGAAGATCGCGCCCTCGAAGGGGCGCGCGTAGCCTTCGACCACGGCGCGCTCGAGGATCCCCGCGAGCCGTCTCGTGGCCTCGGGGACGCCGTCGCACAGGTCGAGGCGGACGACGCCAGAGGACATGCCCCACCAGTAGTTGACGGCATGGTCGCGATGCTCGCTCGCGTCCCTGCTCCAGGCGTCGTTGTGGATGGAGCGAACCAGCAGCTCGTAGTAGCGTCCCCAGTCCCACACGCTCACCGCGAGCTGCTCGCGCGTCCCGTCCTCGAGCTCGCGGAACAGGCCATAGGGCTCGTCCGGGTCCGTCGGGTCGGGATGGTCGCGGCCGGCGATGACGCGCACCCCCTCCTCGCGCAGCTCGCGGTGCCAGTCGTTGCCCTCTGCGGTGAGCCACTTGAGGTGGACCTCTGCCAGCGGGTCGACGAGCTGGGCCCCGGCCGCGAAGGCGTTGATCTCGGCGATGCTGCCGTAGATGGGCGAGAAGGCCACGTAGCCAAGGCGATGGTTCTCGGCAAGCGAGGCGGCGACGGCGCCCATGACGAACTTGGCCTCGTACATGCGTGCGTGGAAGGTGCGCACCAGCCCGCTCGAGAGGTTGATGGAGCAGTTGATGAGGCGCAGGTCGGGGTGGGCGACTGCCGCCCGCAGGGTCTGGTCGAACTGTCGGGGCGACACCGTCACCACGAGGTCCACCCCGTCCTCGGCGGCCGTGTCGACCGCGCGGCGGAAGGCCTCGTCCTCGGCGCAGTCCTCGAAGGCGACGGTGTGGATCCGGTCTCCCATGCGGCGCTCCAGGTCGAGCCTGCCCTGCTCATGCAGGGCGACCCACCCCGACGTCCGGGGGTTGCGGTCATAGATGAAGTCGACGTTCAGCGTCCGTTGGGACCTGACGATGCCCTTGATCGAGGGCACGAGCCTGCTCCTTGCCCCCGTGGGCTGCTCGAGGTAGTCGATCGCGTCGTCGTTCGCCGCGACGACGAGGCCGTCCCAGATCCTGTCCACGCGCTCTGCGGCAAGCTGCGGCGTGAGGCGCAGGGGGTCTGAGGTGGCATAGGCCTGCAGGTAGACGAGGAAGGCGTCACCCGAGGCAAGCGAGAGCGCGCCGCCGCCGTGGGCCACGAAGGCCCGCTCGAAGGTGGCCAG
>SUUD01000237.1 GCA_015062715.1 Olsenella sp.
GCGCCGCGCGCCAGGAGCGCAAGCCCCGCCGTGCCGGTGACAAGGGCGGCGACGCCAAGACCGCCAACCCCCAGGGCCGCGCACCCCGCCGTCGTCATCACGAGGGTTAGTCGCACGCTGCCATAGGTAACGCCCCGCGGCCCGGCGCCCTGGCGCCGGGCCGCGTCAGGTCGCGGCATCACGGCGAGTACCGGGTGGCGGGACCCGTGGACGACGCCATAACCCCTGCACGGCACACGCAGTTCGCCTATAATCTATAAGATTCATAACAACGAAGCTGACACGCATCACCGCAACAGCTCAACCGAAGGGAACCATCACTTCATGGCTAGGAAGAAGCCCCCGCTCAGGATCATCCCGTTGGGCGGCCTCGACGGCATTGGAAAGAACATGACCGCGTTCGAGTGCGGGGACGACATGGTCCTCGTCGACGCGGGCCTCATGTTCCCCGACGACGACCAGCCCGGCGTCGACCTCGTCCTTCCCGACTACACCTACGTGCTCGAGAACGAGGACAAGCTCCGCGGCATCATCATCACGCATGGCCACGAGGACCATACGGGCGCCCTCCCGTACCTTCTGGCCGACCTCGTCAACAGGGTCACCATCTACTCGAGCAGCCTCACGATCGGCATGATCCAGGGCAAGCTCGAGGAGCACCGCATCAAGAACCAGCCCTTCCAGGAGGTCGCCGATGGCAGCCACGTCCAGCTGGGCTGCTTCTCGGTCGACTTCTTCTCGATGACCCACTCCATCCCCGCGGCGCTCGGCGTCTTCCTGTCGACGCCCCAGGGCACGGTGCTCCACACCGGCGACTTCAAGCTCGACCAGACCCCCATCGACGGCGTGCGCCCCAACTACCACGCCATCTGCGAGTTCGGCCGCAGGGGCGTCGACCTGCTCCTGTCCGACTCCACCAACGCCACCAACCCGGGCTTCACGCCCTCCGAGGCGGCCGTGGGCGCCGCGTTGCGCCACATCATCAAGAACGCCACCGGCAAGGTGTTCGTCGCCTCGTTCTCGAGCCACATCCACCGCCTGCAGCAGGTCTGCGACGCGAGCGTGGCCGTGGGCCGCAAGGTCGTGGTGACCGGCCGCTCGATGGTCACCAACACCAAGATCGCCCGGCAGCTCGGCTACCTCAAGGTGTCCGACCAGGACATCATCGACGCCTACGACGTCGACGACCTGCCCGACGACCGCATCGTCGTGCTGTGCACCGGCAGCCAGGGCGAGCCGCTCTCGGCGCTCGCCCGCATGGCCAATGGCGAGCACCGCTCGCTCTCCATCACCGCCAACGACACGGTGATCATCTCGGCAACACCCGTCCCGGGCAACGAGAAGAGCGTCCAGGGGATCATCAACTCGCTCTCCAAGATCGGCTGCGACATCTACGACAAGTCCAACGCGCTCGTGCACGTCTCGGGCCATGGCTGCCAGGAGGAGCTGCGCCTCATGCTCGCCATGACCAGGCCCAGCTTCTTCATGCCGGTCCACGGCGAGGCGGTGCATCTGCGCGCCCATGCCAAGCTCGCCCTCTCGATGGGCATGGCCGAGGACCACGTGTTCGTGGCCGACAACGGCGACACCCTCGAGATGCGCGCCGGCAAGGTTCACCGTGCGGAGCCCGTCGACTCCGGCGTCGTCTACGTCGACGGCATCCAGGTGGGCGACACCGAGCCCGCCGTCCTGCGCGACCGCCAGCGCCTCTCGAAGGACGGGATCGTGACCTGCGTCGTCTCCATCAGGAGGCGCGACGGCTCGGTGCCCGCGGTGGACATCTCGGGCCGCGGCGTCTCGTTCGCCAACGACGAGGAGCTCATCGCCGGCGCCCAGGACGTCGTGCGCAACGCCCTCGTCTCGGCCGACGTCAAGGGCGGCTCGCTCGACGTCCTGCGCAAGGCCGCCCGCAACTCGCTCTCGAACCTCCTGTGGGGCAAGACCCACACGAGGCCGCTCGTCATCCCGGTCGTCTTGGAGGTCTAGGTGGCCAACAAACGAAGCACAAACGCAGCAGCAAACAAGGCACGCCGCACCAACTCCTCGAAGCAGTCGTCGAACGCACGCAAGCAGGCCCGCAAGGCTGCCGTCGAGCCGCCCCGCGAGCCCGTGCTGGCCCCGGGTGCCGCCAACGACATCCTCGGCGTGCTCATCGCCGTCGTTGCCGTGGGCATGATCATCGCCCTGGTGTCTCCCAGCTCCGCCGTCGTGACCCACGCCGTCGGTCGCGCGCTCGTCCTGGGCTTTGGCGCGGGGGCCCTGCTCGTGCCCATCGCGCTGCTCGCCTTTGCGCTCACGTTCTTCGTGGCGAGCGACGTGCCGCTGTCTGCGCGCGTAGCCTGCGGCCTCGGCCTGGTGGTCCTGGCCGTCCTGGCCATGCTCTCGCTTAACGTCCCTGGTGCCGAGGAGGACCCGCTGCTCGTGTTCTCCCTCGACCACCTGCCCATGGCGGGCGGCTACGTGGGAGGCGGGCTGGCGTGGCTCCTGCTCACGCTGGTCGGCCGCGTCGTGGGCCTCGTCGTCCTCGTGGGCCTCGTCATTGCCGGCATCATCGTGTGCGGCTTCTCTATCTCGGGCGTCGTCGACGACATCCGCATCCGCGCCAACGAGGCAATCGACGAGCGCCGCGCCGCCCGCGAGGAGGCGCTCGCGCTGGCTGCTGAGGAGCAGGCGTGGTACGAGGAGCAGGAGCGAGCCGGGCGTGCCTCCCAGCGCCTCATGCCCGAGGAGGACGACTACGTCGAGGAGCCCGCCACCTCGTTCATCGGCGGACGCACGACCTCGGTCCTGCGCCGTGGCGCAGGTCGCACCGAGACCATCCCCGACCGACCGGCCTTTGACGAGGTCCCCTTCGACCAGGAGCCTGCACCCGAGCCCGAGACGACGCTGCTGCCGCGCCGCAAGGGGCGCAAGGCCAAGGCTGCCCAGCCGGTTGCTCCCGAGCCGGAGCCTATTGCCGAGGAGCCCCTGGCCCCGGCATTCGCCGGCGAGGTTGACGACGCCCCGCTCGACGCCGGCGAGGACGG
>SUUD01000238.1 GCA_015062715.1 Olsenella sp.
CGCCGCGCAGTTGATCACGGCGTCGAACTCATGGGTGGAGAAGAAGGCCTCGACGGCAGCCTCGTCGGTGATGTCAAGCTGGTCCACGTCGATGTACGTGGCGTAGGCCCCAACCAGCTCGGCCGGGATGGGGCCAATCTCCGCCTCGCACGTCTCGAGCAGGCGACGCAGCTCGTTGCCCAGCTGTCCCTTGCAGCCCGTGACCAGAATCCTCATGACAATCCCCTCCTACTGGCCCTTGGCAGCGTATTTGGCCTCGGTCTCGTCCTTCGCTGCGCGCCACCAGTCCTGGTGCTCGGTGTACCAGGCGATGGTCGCGTCGAGGCCCTCGGAGAAGTCCGTGTGGACGGGCCGCCAGCCGAGCTCGCGGCGCAGCTTGGCCGAGTCGATGGCGTAGCGGCGGTCGTGGCCGGGGCGGTCGCGCACCCAGTCGAAGTCGTCCGCGCCCCTGCCCATGCGCTCGAGGATGGCGCGCAGGACGTCGATGTTGCTCCGCTCGCCGTCGGCGCCGATGAGGTAGGTCTCGCCGACGCGGCCCTTGGTGAGGATGTCCCAGACGGCGCGCGAGTGGTCCTCCGTGTGGATCCAGTCGCGCACGTTGCGCCCGTCGCCATAGAGCTTGGGGCGGATGCCGCACAGGATGTTGGTGATCTGGCGTGGAATGAACTTCTCGATGTGCTGGTAGGGCCCGTAGTTGTTGGAGCAGTTGGAGATGGTGGCGCGCACGCCGTAGGTGCGGTGCCAGGCACGCACCAGCATGTCCGAGCTTGCCTTGGTCGAGCTGTAGGGGCTGCTGGGGTGGTAGGGCGTCTCCTCAGTGAAGCGTGCGGGGTCGTCGAGGGCCAGGTCGCCGTAGACCTCGTCGGTCGAGATGTGGTGGAAGCGCACGTCGTGCCTGCGGGCGGCCTCGAGCAGCCGGTAGGTGCCCTCCACGTTGGTGCGCAGGAAGGGCTCGGGGTCGGCGATGGAGTTGTCGTTGTGCGACTCAGCGGCGTAGTGCACGATGGCGTCGTGGCCGGGGACGAGGCGCTCGAGCAGCTCGGCGTCGCAGATGTCGCCCACCACGAGCTCCACCTGGTCCTCGGGCAGGCCGGCGATGTTCTCCGGGTTGCCCGCATAGGTGAGCTTGTCGAGGACGGTCACGTGCACCTCGGGGTGCTCGGCGGCAACATAGCGCACGAAGTTCGAGCCGATGAAGCCGCAGCCGCCAGTCACGATGATGTTCTTAGGCATATCCATGGTCTGCTCCTGACTAATTTCATTTCCCACACGTCGTGGCATGGACGGCTCTCCCTAGGCGTTGCCAAGAGCATTGCTCAGTGGCGGATGCTTCCTGTCCTTGTCGGAGAGAATAACGGGGGCTCCCTCTATGAGCGGCCATTCGATGCCAATCGCGGGGTCGTTCCACATGATGCCGCCCTCGTCACCCGGATGATAGACGTCATCACACTTGTAGACGAAGGTTGCGTGCTCACTCATGACATAGAAGCCGTGCGCGAGGCCACGGGGAATGAAAAACTGGCGTCTGTTCTCAGCCGAGAGAACAACCCCCTCCCATTTGCCGTAGGTTGGGCTGTCGGGCCGAATGTCTACCGCAACATCGAACACCGTGCCCTCGACCACACGAACGAGCTTTGCCTGCGGGTGCTCAATCTGGAAATGAAGCCCCCGTAGGACACCCTGGACCGACGAAGACTGGTTGTCCTGCACAAACTCGGCGTCTATACCACTTGCCACGAAGTCGGGGCGCTTATACGTTTCCATGAAGGAGCCGCGTTCGTCTCCGTAGGACTTGCAGTCGATGACTATTACTCCCTCGATCCCAGTCGAGGTAAATGTGAAGTTGCCAGAGGTTATCGATTCCACGAAGCTCTCCATGGGTCAGTCTGTGGTGCGTATGTCTTGCTAAGAGACAATAGTAGCAGCTGAGGGTATCATCATCAGAAGTTGTGAGCCCGTCTGTGAGGAGACACCATGAAGGGCATCATCCTGGCTGGGGGATCTGGCACGCGCCTTCATCCCCTGACACTTTCCGCCTCCAAGCAAATGCTTCCTGTCTACGACAAGCCGATGATCTACTATCCCCTGTCGACCCTCATGCTTGCGGGAATCAAGGACATCCTGGTCATCTCGACTCCCCAGGACCTCCCCAACTTCAGGCGCCTCCTGGGAGACGGAAGTCGTCTGGGCATAAGCCTCTCGTACCGCGAGCAGCCCTCTCCCGACGGTCTCGCACAGGCCTTCCTCATTGGCGAGGAGTTCATTGCTGGCGAGCCCTGTGCTCTCGTGCTGGGCGACAACATCTTCTTTGGACACTACTTCGAGCAGATGCTCAAGAGGGCCGCGGCACGCTCCGCGGCAAACGCCGGCGCGACGGTGTTCGGCTATCAGGTCGACGACCCGCAGCGCTTTGGCATCATCGAGTTTGATGAGAATGGTCACGCTATCTCCATAGAAGAGAAGCCCGAGCATCCCAAGAGCGACTACTGCGTCACCGGCCTCTACTTCTATGACGATAAGGTTTGCGAGTATGCCAAGGCGCTCAAGCCCAGCGCCCGTGGCGAGCTCGAAATCACCGATTTGAACCGAATCTATCTTGAGGAAGGGCGCCTGAACGTTGAGTCTCTTGGCCGCGGCTTTGCCTGGTTTGACACGGGGACCATTGATTCCCTGTTCGAGGCGGGCGAGTTCATTCGCGTGGTCGAGAACCGTACCGGCGTAAAGATTTGCGCACCTGAGGAAATCGCGTTTCGTCAGGGTTGGATCTCCGCTGAGCAGCTCGCGGCGGACGGTGAGCTCACCAAGAAGTCAAGCTATGGCAAATACCTGCTCAAAGTTGCAGGTCAGAGCATTGATGAGGGTTAGCGTCCCACTGGTCACAAACTCACGTTGTACAAAAGACGCCCCGAGGTCACGGGGCGTCTGAACGTTTGGTGGAGATGAAGGGGCTCGAACCCTCGGCCTCAGGCTTGCAAAGCCCGCGCTCTCCCAGCTGAGCTACATCCCCAT
>SUUD01000239.1 GCA_015062715.1 Olsenella sp.
TGCATGACGTATGCGTCATCCAGTTCCCGCGCGGCCTCGAGCGGGCACTTGGTCATGTCGACGATCCTATCCATGGCTACTCCTCTCCCTGCACGAACATCGTGCCGACGTCCTCGTTGGTGAATATCTCGAGCAACAGCGCATGCGGGAAGGTCCCGTTGAGGATGCGCACGTCGGCGACGCCCGAGTCGAGCGCCTCCACGATGGAGCGAATCTTGGGGATCATGCCCGTCTCAAGCGTGCCGCCGTCGAGCAGCTCGTGGGCCTCTGCCTTGGTCATGTAGGCGATGAGGCTGTCCTCGTCGTGGCGGTCGCGGTAGAGGCCGTCCACGTCGGTGAGGTAGACCAGGGTGTGGGCGCCCAGGGCCTGGGCCACCTTGCTGGCCGCGACGTCGGCGTTGACGTTGTAGAAGCCGTCGTCGCCGGTGCCCACGCTGGCGATGACCGGTACGTAGCCGTCGTCGAGGATGGCCTCGATGAGGCGGGTGTTCACGCTCTCGATCTCGCCCACGCGGCCCAGCTCCGGGTCTGCCTGGCGGGTGACGAAGGTCTTGCCGTCGGCGCCCGAGACGCCCACCGCGTTGTCGCCATAGCGGTTGAACTCCCAGACGAGCTGCTGGTTGACCTTGCCGATGAGCACCATCTGGACGGCCTCCATGGTGGCTTCGTCGGTGACGCGCAGGCCGTCCTTGAAGGCGACGGGCAGCTGCAGGCTCGAGAGCAGCTTGTTGATGGCCTTGCCGCCGCCGTGGACGAGCACGACGCGCATGCCCATGAGCTTGAGCATCTCGAGGTCGCCGATGACCTGCCGCATGAGCGACTTGTCCTCCATGGCGGCCCCGCCGTACTTGACGACGATGGTCTCGCCGCTGTGCTTGTGAACCCAGGGCAGGGCTTCGATGAGGACCTCGGCCTTGGCGAGGGCCTCGTCGCGTGCCTGTGTGGCGTGCTTGCGCATGGTCTCTCCTTTGTGGGACGTTGCGATGGCTGAAGACAGGTGGGACACCCTCCCCGGAGGATTTGTCCCACTTTGGGACAAATCCTCCGGGGAGGGTGTCCCACTGGACAAAGGGTCCTGCTGCCGTCGTCCCGTTACGTGCGGTAGTCTCCGTTGATGGTCACGTAGTCATGCGTGAGGTCGCAGGTCCAGACGCGCGTCGATGCCGCGCCCGCACCAAGGCTCACGGCAATGGTGACCTCGGGGTCTTCGAAGCGACGCAGCATGTCCTCCTCGTCCATGGGGACGGTGAGGCCACTACGGCACACGGGAACGCCCAAAAAGTCGATGTCGACATCTTCCTGGTCAAACAGCACGCCGCACTTGCCGGCGGCGCCGGCGATGCGTCCCCAGTTGGCGTCGTGGCCAAAGATGGCGGTCTTGACCAGCGGCGAGTTTGCGATGGCGCGGGCGACGGTGTCGGCGTCTGCATCGGTCGCGGCACCAACCACGTCGACGGTCACGAGCTTGGTGGCTCCCTCGCCGTCGGCAGCGATCTTGCGGGCGAGGTTCTCGCAGGTGCAGCGGATGGCAGCGGCGACCTGCTCGTAGGCGGGGGTGCCCACCTCGATGGGCTCGCCGCCCGCGGCGCCCGTGGCCAGCAGGAAGCACGAGTCGTTGGTGGAGGTGTCGGAGTCGACGGTGACCTTGTTGAAGGTGTTGTACACGGCGGCACGCAGGGCGGACTGGGCAGCGCCAATCGTGAGCGGGGCGTCGGTTGCCAGGACGCAGAGCATGGTCGCCATGTTGGGCTGGATCATGCCCGAACCCTTGGTGAAGCCACCCACGTGCACCATGACCTGCTCGCCGTTTGCGCCGCAGGCGACCGGCCCCTCAATAGAGACCTCCTTGGGGACGGTGTCGGTGGTCATGACGGCGCAGGCCGCGTCGTGGGCGGATGCGCTCGTCGCCTCGAGCGCGGACACGATCGTCGGCACGCCCGTCTCGAACTTGTCGATGCCCAGGGGCACGCCGATGACGCCTGTCGAGGCAACGAGGACGTCGTCTGCGGCACAGCCCAGCTCGCCGGCGACCAGCTCGGCCGTGGAGCGGGCCACCTCGAGCCCCGGGTCGCCAGTCGCCGCGTTTGCGTTGCCCGAGTTGAGGATGACCGCACGGGCATGTCCCGACGCCGCATGGGCGCGCGACACCTGGACGGGCGCGGCGCAGAAGCGGTTCTGGGTGAAGGTGGCCGCGCAGACGCAGGTCTCGTCCGCAGCGACGAGCGCGAGGTCCTTGCGGTTGGGGTTCTTGCGGAAGCCGGCGGAGATGCCGGCCGCCTTGACGCCAGCCGCGGCGCAGACGCCTCCCTCGCAGGGGGCAAATCCAATGGACGCGGGGTCAGTGACGGTCGCCGGAACGGCGATGGGCGCAAAGGTGCTCATGGTGTCTCTTTTCTTGGATGGGATATGGGTGCGTGACGTGCCCTAGCTGGGCCTACGTCATCGTCGGCAGGAGGGGGTGACGCCCGGTTTTCCCGGCGCGAGCCCCATGACCTCCTGGTCTCGTTTACGAATCGAAACACCCATGAAACACTCCATTAATTGCATCTATTGAAAAGAATATGCAATTTACCGCTTATATGTTCTTGAAGGATACTCACATGGACGAGAGATGCAACCGGTATGTGGCATTGTTTTCAAACCTGACTCATTTCGTGACTGTGGCGAGCGCCGCCTGTGCAGGTTGGGGCCACGGATATACTTGAGTGGTTGGCAAATTGGCATCACGTCAGATGAGGAGACCCGCATGGACTTCACCTCCAACCACCGTCCCGACGACATGGCCCGCATCAACACCCCCGAGCTTGCCCAGGCGTTCATCGACGAGGCCGTCGCGTACACGCGCGAGCAGGTTGGCGACGGCAAAGTCCTGCTTGCCCTCTCAGGCGGCGTTGACTCCTCCGTGGTCGCGGCCCTGCTCATCAAGGCCCTCGGCAAGCAGCTCGTGTGCGTGCACGTGAACCACGGCCTCATGCGCAAGGGCGAGTCCGAGCAGGTCATCGACGTG
>SUUD01000038.1 GCA_015062715.1 Olsenella sp.
CCGGGCCTCGCCACGCGCGACCCTAGACCAGCGGAGCTCCCCAGCCGAAGCGTCGGAATGCGTTAGCCAACACGCGGATATCAGACTCGCAGTCGTGCGTCGAACCAGACACGCCCTGGGCGCCGCCGCGCGGGAGGTGGCCATAGAAGAGATGGGCCGGTCCCCGAGAAATCGGAGGCTGGCCCATCTTGGCTACTTGACAAGTCTGTCTACATATCAGGCGTGCCCTTCGACCTCGTGCTCACGGTGGGCGGAGACACCCCACCGAACAAACCCAACGAGCGCTACGTCGAGCTTTTTCCCGTTCCTGTCTGCATGGCCGTGCCTAGGTCCCACCGGCTCTTCAGGCGTGTGTCCCTCACCATGGATGACCTGCGCGGTGAGTCGATCGCCATAGCTCAGCCGGGAGTCTCGTGGCGTGCCGACCAGGTGCGTAGGAGCCTGTCCGACCCAGTGCTTGGCCTGCATCTCGTCGAGAGGCCCTACACCTTCTCCGTCTTCAACAGGTGTGCGCGCGAGGGCATGCCCATGCTCTCGACGGACATGTGGCGCAACAATCACCCCGACCTGCGCAACATCCCCGTCGAGTGGAGCCATTCGTTCTCATTCGGCGCTTTTCTCCCCAGGCGCGGCGACGAGCTGATCGAACGTTTCCTCGAGGTACTGGCGAGCGCCGCGAGATAGACATGGGGCTGCCGTGAACTCGATTGAGTGGGCCACAAATTGGCACCTCGACACGGCCCTGCCCCTCGCCACATAATAGGGCGCCGCGCGGTAGGAACGCGGCGCCCTGGCATCAGGGTCGTGCTATGCGACACAGACTAGGGCTTAGAGCTCCTCGGCGTCGTCGAACTCGGCGTCGAGCTCGTCTACGGCGTAGTCGACGAAGGCCTGGGCGGCCTCGGCGGCGTCGCCGACATACTTGACGGTGACCTCGTCCTTCTTGACATTGAGCTTCTTGGCGCTGGTGACGGTGAACTTGAAGGTGGCCTCGACGGTCTCGTCTTCGTCCTCCCCAAGGACGAAGACGACCTTCTCCTCGTCGGCCTTGACCTTGAGCTCCTCGACGTCGGCGTCGCCAAAGAGGATGACGGCCGGACGCGGGTTGATCTTCTGCTCCATCTTGGTCGGGGGGGACGGGATGAAGATGACCTTGGTGTCGGACTTGGGGTCGACAACGGTGCCGCCCTCGTACTCGTAGACCTCGACTTCCTCAACTGCCATGGTTTTCTCCTATGCGAGAAGCCCTATATTGCCTGCCGGGCAAGCCCGACGTGGTACCTGCGATGCGAGGCTCTCGCCGCCCGGAGGGAAAGGCCGCTTCGGGCGGCGGAGGCTCCTCGCATGACTGTTACTTTACGAGGACATGCCCTCCCGTTCATGATGCCGTGGAGACAAAACGACCCATGCGTTTTTGTATCGGAACGGCATGCGACCGATGCATGAGCGAGCCGCGATCATGCCCATTCGGTACGCTATGCTTCTGGGAACACCCTCGCGATTCCGGAGCACCGCATGCGCTACTTCACCTCAGACCTGCACCTGGGCGACAAGACCGTCGCCCGTTGGCGCGGCTTTGGTGAGGACGTCGAGGCACATGACGCGCTCATCGTCGCGGGACTCTCCCGCCTTACCGAGGAGGACGAAATCTGGCTTCTCGGTGACCTCTGCAAGGCCAACGTTGCGGGCGTCACCGCCCTGCGCGAGCTCATCCCCTGCGAGCGCGTGCACGTGGTAGTGGGCAACCACGACTCGCGCTCGCGGCTCGCCAACTGCAGGCTCTTTGACTCGGTGGACTACTACGACCAGGTGGGCAAGGTCGCGCACGAGGGCTACAAGTTCGTGATGAGCCACTACCCCATGCTCGACTGGGACCGCGCCTACCACGGCGCCTACATGCTGCACGGCCACATCCACACCCTGCCGCCCGAGGGCTACCCGGGCGAGGTGCCTCCCTGCCCGTGCGGGCGCGAGGACGGGGGCTTTGGCCTGCCCGGCTACAACGAGTGGAACCGCGACCACGGCATCCGCCGCTTTGACGTGGGCATGGACGCAAATCGCTACCGCCCCGTGAGCGCGCAGCAGATCGTCGCCTTCTTTGGCGACGCCGGCGCCGACCGCAGCGCCGACGGGCAGGGCCTCAACCTGCTGGCGTGGTGACATCGGGTTGGTTGGTGACATCGGGGACGGTTCTGTCTGTCAGGTTTTCGCGAAAACCTGACAGACAGAACCGTCCCCGATGTCACCACGTCTATCGCATCCATCGACCAAGGTGAGGGCTTGCTAGTCGAGCCCAGCCTCCTCGTCGAGCCCGGCAGGATATGCCTCGCGCCAGGACGCGGCCGGCTCGCCAAACGAGACCTCGACGTCAAGCGCGGGGTTCTCGCGGGCGGCGCGCATGAGGCAGACGCACACCTTGTCGAGGTAGTCGCCACAGGGAAGGCCCTCTCCCCTCTCGCGGACCACGCGGACGAGGGCGGGCGCCGAGACGTCGCCCAGGCAGTCGTCGAGCGCGTTGAGGCTGGCACCGTAGTAGCTGGGGAAGGCAAGGCCCGCAGCCAGCGCGGCATGGATGTCGTCGCGGTCCGCAACGTCCCGCTCGCGGATGATGACCTCGTGCGTGTATGCCATGGATGCCCTCCCGACAGCCGTCCTGCGGCTCCCAGTATACCCGTGAGAACGCGTACGCTTGCGGACGTCTTCTCACCTCAGACACGCTCTCACCCCACCAGCCGATGCAAGAACGCGTACGCCTGCGGACGTGTTCTCACCCCGCTGGCGCAAGAACGCGTACGCCTGCGGACGTCTTCTCACGCCGCCAACGCAAGAACGCGTCCGCATGCGGACGCGTTCTCATAACCGCCAGATTTGCGTTTGTCGCTAGCCCTACAGCAGGTGCACGTTGGCGGCCTCGCAGGCCTCGATCATCTCGGCCGGCCAGATGCTCGCCTGGACCTCGCCCACGTGCACGCGGCCCAGAAGCAGCATGCACAGGCGCGACTGGCCGATGCCGCCGCCGATGGTGTAGGGCAGCTCGCGGTTGAGAATCATCTGGTGGTACGGCAGCTCGGCACGCTCGGGGCAGCCGGCCTTCTCGAGCTGCTCGGCGAGCGAGTCCTCGTCCACGCGGATGCCCATGCTCGACACCTCGAGGGCGCGGCCCAGCGGCTCGTACCACAGCAGGATGTCGCCATTGAGCTGCCAGTCGTCGTAGTCGGGCGCACGGCCGTCGTGACGCTCGCCGTTAGAGAGCTTCTCGCCAATGCGCATGAGGAAGACGCAGCCCAGCTCCTGGCAGATGAGGTCCTCGCGCTCCTGCGGGGTCTTGTCCGGCCAGCGTTGCAGCAGCTCCTCGGTGTCCACGAAGTGGATCTTGTCGGGCAGGCGGTAGTAGGCGTCCGGGTACTTGTACCAGACCTCGTGCTGCATGTGCTTGATGATGCGGAAGACGTCGGCCGCGGTCTGGCGCAGGGTCTCCTCGGTGCGCTGGTCCTTGGTGATGACCTTCTCCCAGTCCCACTGGTCCACATAGCACGAGTGCAGGTTGTCGAGCTCCTCGTCGCGGCGGATGGCGTTCATGTTGGTGTAGATGCCCTCGCCCGGGCCATAGCCGTACTTGCCCAGGGCCATGCGCTTCCACTTGGCGAGCGACTGGACCACCTCGACGTTCTCGTCGGGCGCCCAGGGCACGTCAAAGCCCACGGGGCGCTCGACGCCGTTGAGGTTGTCGTTGAGGCCGGTGCTCTCGAACACGAAGAGCGGCGCAGACACGCGGGACAGATTCATCTCGCGCCCCAGTTCGCGCTGGAACGTGTCACGAATGTACTTGATTGCCTCCTCCGTCTCGCGGACGGACATCCTGGGGTCGTACCCCTCGGGAAGAATCAGGCCCATAAGCTCACCCACCTTTCATGTTCGCAGGAGCAGGGCACCAGAGGATTGTGGCCCCACGGCAGCGGGCGGACGCCGAGAAAGGCAACCTCTCAACCAAGCGTTAACGTTGGACGGCGGGGTGGTGATGACATCGGGGACGGTTCTGTCTGACAGGTTTTAGAGTAAAACCTGTCAGACAGAACCGTCCCCGATGTCATCACCACCCCTGGTCGTATCCCCCGCTAGAAGATGCGGCAGTAGGACTCGTAGTGGTCGGGCGTGTAGAAGACCATGCCGTTGTCGGAGTAGACCAGGCGCTCGGCACCGCGGTAGCCGCCCTCGTAGTCGATGTCGCACTCGTACCACTGGTCGTAGGACTCGCCAGGCATGACCTCCTCGTCGTTATGCCAGCCACCGCCGCCGATGGAGCGGCCCGGCAGGACCTCCCAGAGGTTGCCCTCAGATGCCTCCCAGCCGGCGTTGCGCGCCTTGGTCTTGGTCACGTAGTTGGACGGCACCGTGCCGTAGGTATGAATGTAGAGCGCGACCTCCTCCATGGAGGTGTACTCCCCACCCTTGCGCACGCTCACGGACGAGGGCACACCGACGGGCTCGCCGTAGACGTAGACGTCGTCTGGATCTACGCCCTCCTGCGCGGGATAGAAGACCAGCTCGTAGGTTTCGTTGGATGGCGTGGGTTCAGGCTCTGGATCTGCCTCGGGCGCTTGGTTGGGCGCGGATACGGGCTCCGGATCGACCTCTGGCGTAGGCTCCGGTTCCACCACGGGAGCGGGGCCGACGACCGGCGTTGGCTGCGCCTGGTTGCCGCGGATGTAGCCCACCAGGAACGCAACCACCAGCAAAGCGGCGATGGCGACGTACTTCCAGACCTGATTCTTTCTCATGCTGACCTCCTGCGGCCAGTATACCCGGCATCCAGGTGAGAAGTGCTCCCTGCGCCCAGTTGCTTGCCGAGAAGCCCAGAGCAGGCGCCTAGCAGCCTCTATTCTGGGCCTCTTGACCAGTGGCGTCATGGGCAGACCCGACAACTCATGACGTACTCGCATTCGATAGAGATGTCAAAGCCCTGCTGGTTCCAGTTCTCGTTCTGGTCCGCCGTCCCCCGACAAGTATTACCGTGCATCCATGCCGAATTATGACTCCTGTGGCTCGTCAACTGGGAGAACGCACGTGATGGTTGTAGATTCTGGAGGTTGCACGGTAACTCTGGCCAATTGGGGGCGTCCGTGTCAGCCAAGCCTGTCCAGCAATGCCAGCACCTCGAGCAGTGACGAGACTGCGAAGTCCACGTCGGGGAAGCGCTCCGCCGCCGCATCAGGGCGGAAGAGGCAGGTACGCAGGCCGTAGGCGGCCCCACCCGCCATGTCGGACGTGAGCGAGTCGCCCACGATGAGGGTCTCGGCGGGAGCGATGTCACCCAGCTCGGCAAAGCACGCATCGAAGAACTCCCGGCTGGGCTTCTCGGCCCCTAGGCGCTCGGAGATGAACACGTGGTCGAAGGCGTCGAGCATGCCGGCCACCTTTAGGCGGTTGACCTGCTGATCGTTTGGCCCGTTGCTCGCGGCGCAGAGCACCACCTGTCCCCGCAAACAATCGACGAGCTCGCGTGCACCAGGCATCTCGACGGCGCTCCAGAAGAGTTGCTCCTTGAAGTACCGCTCGAAGGCCACACCGTCACCCACAAGCCCCAGCTCCGAGAAGATCGTGTTCCAGCGGACTTGCTCAAGCGCCGCCAGGTCAAGCTCCCCGCGCTCGATCTGCCCCCAGAGCAGCGCGTTCACGCGCTCGGCCGCCCCGTACATGTCCTCGCGGTACTCCCCCAACCCAAAGGCCGGGAAGCCCTCGCGCATGGTCTGCCGCACGCAGCCCGCAAAACTCAGCAGCGTGTCGTCTATGTCGAGGAGAACCGCTCGTATCATGCCGCGACGCGCGTCCCTACACCTAGGCAAACGCCTCGTCTGCCCAGTGGGCGTTGGCGAGAAGCGCGCGGCCGATACCAATCATGTCGGCAACGCCCTCCTGGAGCAGCTCCTCAGCCTGCTCGATGGTCTTCACGCCGCCGGCGACGAGCACGGGCACGCCCACGGCGGCCTTGACCTCACGCGACATGTCCTTGAAGTAGCCAGGTTCGGTGTGGCCGGGGCGCTGGAAGCGGCAGAGGCCACCCGAGAGGTCGATGAGGCAGGCGCCGGCCCGCTCGAAGAGCACACACGCCTCGATGGCATCCTCGATGGTCGATCCGGTCCCGTCCTCGCGGTAGTCGCAACCGCCCAGGCGCACCGCCACGGGATAGTCGTCACCCAGCGCAGTGTGGATGGACTTGATAAGCTCCACGTGGATGCGCACGCGGCCCGCCACGTCGCCACCCCATTCGTCATCACGACGGTTGGTGAGGGGGCAATAGAACTGGTTGAGCAGGTAGGCATGGGCAGAGTGTAGCTCCACACCGTCAAAGCCGGCCTCCTTGGCACGCACCGCGGCCTGCGTGAACTCACCGATGACGGTACCGATGTCCTCCGTGGTCATCTCGTGCGGGGGTTCCTCGTCGCCCAGGCCACCACCGGCAAGCGCCGTCGAGAGGCTTGCCGTCGAGATGCCACTAGGGCTCCAGGGGTCCTCCCCCACCACGCGCCGGAAGGTGCCCGAGCCACAGTGGTTGATCTGGGCGAAGACGGGCGTCCCCGCCTGGTGGAAGACCTCGGCCAGACGCGCAAGACCCTCGACGCGAGCGTCGGAATCGATGCCCAGCTGGTTGTCTCGTGCGCGGCCGCGCGGACTCACGTACAGGTGCTCGGAGACGACCAGGCCCAGGTTGCCACCGGCCACGCGTTCGCGGTAGTGGTCGAGCGTGACCTGGCCCACGTATCCGCCCGGCTCGTCCTTGTACGCGGCCATGGCGGGCATGAAGATCCGGTTCCTGAACTCGAGCGACCCGGCACGCAGGCTTTCCTCGCACAGCATAGACGTCACCCCTCACTCGGCATTATCCGAGAACAGTATGGCACAGCCGGGACAAATAACCTGCCCTCATCCCACGTGAGCCCGCAAGCTCGCCCCTCAAAGATCCATCGCCCTCCCCGCCCACCTACCACACAGCGCCAGACGGGGTCCTCCCACCCAGTCTGCCACTCGCCTTACGCTATTCTTTAAGCGTGTATGGGGCAAAAGGAGCCAGCCGTGTTCAAGAGTCACGAGAAGTTCTACTCGGTCAACGACAAGCGCCAGGTCCTGGTCGTAGACGACGAGCTCATCAACCGCGAACTTATGGGGGCCGTCCTCGAGGCAGACTACGAGGTCCTGTTCGCCGAGAACGGCCAGCAGGCGATGGAGGTCATCGAGGCAAACCGCGAGACCCTCTCGCTGGTGCTGCTCGACCTCATGATGCCCGTCATGAGCGGCAAGGAGGTCCTCGCCCGCATCAAGCAGGACCCCGAGATGAGCCAGATCCCCGTGATCGTGCTCACCGTCGACAAGGAGGCCGAGGCGGAGACCTTCAGCCTTGGCGCCGCCGACTACATCTCCAAGCCCTACCCCAAGGCCGACGCCATCCTCGCGCGCATCCTGCGCACCATCGAGCTCTACGAGGACCGCCAGATCATCCAGTCCACCGAGCGCGACCCGCTCACGGGCCTGCTCAACCGCGAGTACTTCTACAGCTTCGCGGAGCAGCTCGACCAGCACCACCGCGACCGCGAGATGGACGCCATCGTCATCGACGTCAACCACTTCCACATGATCAACGAGCGCTTTGGCACCGCCTATGGCGACGATGTGCTGCGCCGCATCGGAGACCGCTGCCGCGAGATGGTGGGCGACGTCGACGGCATCGTCTGCCGCCGCGAGGCCGACACCTTCCTCGTCTACTGCCCGCACGGCAAGGACTACCGGGCCATCCTCGACCACGCCGCCGATGGCCTCACCGACGACGAGCACAGCAACAACCGCGTCCGCCTGCGCATGGGCGTCTACGCCAAGGTCGACAAGTCCCTCGACATCGAGCGTCGCTTCGACCGCGCCAAGATCGCGGCGGACACCGTGCGCAACAGCTTCGCCCGGACCATCGGCGTCTACGACAAGACCCTCCACGAGCGCGAGCTCTATGCCGAGCAGCTCGTCGAGGAGTTCCCCGCGGCCATCCGCGACTGCCAGTTCAAGGTCTTCTACCAGCCCAAGTTCGACATCCGCCCCGAGATTCCCATCCTCGCCAGCGCCGAGGCGCTCGTCCGCTGGCAGCACCCCACCCTTGGCATGATCAGCCCCGGCGTGTTCATCCCGCTGTTCGAGGAGAACGGCCTCATCCAGGGGCTCGACAGCTTCGTGTGGCGCACCGTCGCCGCCCAGATCCGCGACTGGAAGGACCGCTTCGGCTTCTCGGTGCCCGTCTCGGTCAACGTCTCGCGCATCGACATGTACGACCCCGGCCTCGTCGACAAGCTCTCGTTGCTGCTCGACCAGTACCAGCTCACCCCTGACGACCTCTACCTCGAGATCACCGAGTCGGCCTACACCCAGGACTCCGAACAGATCATCGAGGCCGTCAACAAGCTGCGTGATCTGGGCTTCTGCATCGAGATGGACGACTTCGGCACCGGCTACTCGTCGCTCAACATGATCTCGACGCTGCCCATCGACGCCCTCAAGCTCGACATGCAGTTCATCCGCGCCGCCTTTGGCGAGCAGCGTGACACGCACATGATCGAGGTGATCATAGGAATCGCCGACTACCTGGGCGTCCCGGTCATCGCCGAGGGCGTCGAGCAGGCCGAGCAGCTCGAGGCGCTCAGGGAGGTGGGCTGCGACCTCGTCCAGGGCTACTACTTCTCGCGACCCGTCCCCACCGAGGAGTACGAGCGCTTCGTGCTCGAGCGGCGCGACCTCGAGGGATCGGGCGACGTCGCGGACCCGGCCGGCAAGGCACGGGCGGCGGGCGACCTCGACATGCCCATCGACAAGATCGCCTACGCCCTCTCGGGAGGCTTCGAGAGCATCTTCTACGTCGACCTCGACACCGACCGCTACGTCGAGTTCAGCTCCGATGGCCGCTACGCCGACCTGCAGATCAAGCGGAGCGGCATCGACTTCTTCACGGACGCCCAGAACCTCATCCCCCACATCGTCTTTGAGCCCGACCAGCAGCGCATCTCGCTGTGCCTGCAGAAGGACGCCCTGCTCGACCAGCTCACCGGCGGCAGGATCTTCTCGATGACCTATCGCCTGAACGCCGAGGACCGCCCCGTCTACCATGCGCTCAAGGTCGTTCGCTTCGACAGGCACGGCGACCACCACATCGTCCTCGGCGTGAGCAACATCGACGACCAGGTGCGCGAGGCGACCGACGCGCACAACGAGCCCGACTTCGGCAGCCTCGCCACCGCCCTCATGAGCGACATGGAGGCCATCTACTACGTCGACACCACGACCGACACCTACCAGCAGCTCCTGACCGAGGGCCCCATCGCCTCGCTCGGGCTCGAGACCTCGGGCACGCACTTCTTCGAGGAGTGCCGGCTCAACATCGACACGTTCGTCTACGAGGACGACCGCGCGCGCCTCGTCGCGGCGCTCGACAGGCACGAGCTGCTGGATGCCCTCAAGGAGCAGGGGTCCATCTCCGTCGACTACCGTCTCCTCATGGGGGGCAGGCCCACGTTCTACCGGCTCAAGGCCGCTGCCGCCAACGCGGAGGGGCACGTGGTCATCGGCGTGACCAACATAGACTCGCAGGTCTCCGAGAGGGAGCGCCTGGAGGCCATGAGCCAGAGCGCCTCGACCTTCTCGCGCATCGCCCAGGCGCTCGCCTACGACTACTTCAGCCTGTACTACGTCGACGTCGAGACCGACCAGTTCGTGGAGTACAACTCCTACGACGAGTACTCGGGCCTGGGCATCGAGAACACCGGCTCCGACTTCTTCGGGGTGGTCCGCGAGAACGTGCGCACCATGGGCTACCAGCAGGACGTCCCGCGTTTCCTCGAGTCGTTCACCAAGGAGAACGTGCTCGCCAGCCTCCGGAGGGGAGACGCTTTCACGCTCATCTACCGGCTCATGTTCGATGGTAAGCCCACCTACGTGCACATGAAGGCCACCCGCATGACCAGCCGCGAGGACCCGCACGTCGTCTTTGGCGTGAGCAACATCGACGAGCAGATGCGCCGCGAGCAGGAGTACAGCTCCGCCCTCAGGTCGGCCACGGAGGCCGCCTACCGCGACCCGCTCACCGGCGTCAAGAGCAAGCACGCCTACAACGAGGCAGAGCAGACCACCGACGAGCTCATCGCCAAGGGCGAGGCAGAGCCCTTCGCCATGGTGCTGTGCGACGTGAACGGCCTCAAGGCCGTCAACGACACGCTTGGCCACGCCGCCGGCGACGAGCTCATCCGCAGCGCCTGCCGCGAGATCTGCAACGTCTTTGCCCACAGCCCCGTGTACCGCTACGGCGGTGACGAGTTCGTGGTCATCCTGCGCGGAGGCGACTACGAGCGGCGCGTCGAGCTCGTCTCGACCATCGAGGCGCTGAGCAGGGAGAACACGAAGACCGGAGACGTCACCATCGCCTGCGGCATGTCGGAGTACGTCGCGGGCGAGGACGGGGCGACGCGGGCGGTGTTCGAGCGCGCCGACGCCGCAATGTATGAGCTCAAGAAGAGCCTCAAGGGATCGCGCGACCAGGGCTAGCACCCGCCGCGTCACGGGAGGTCAAGAGGCATGCGCAGCAACAGGCTCAGGTACGTCATCCCGACGCTGCTCGTCGTGGCCCTCACGATCCTGTCGTTCATGAGCTTCATCCGGGGCAACTCGCAGCGCATCGAGCGGCAGAACGAGGAGTACATCGCCGAGCTCACCGCACAGCGCGCCATCTCGGTCAACAACCTCCTCGAGGAGAACGAGTCGTTCATCCAGGCGACCGCCTACCTCTACGGCACGAGCCTGGACTCCCCCGACGCCGACGTCGACGCCATCAGCAGCTACGAGGAGAGCTCCTCCTTCGACCACCTGCGCTTCGTCGACGCGAGCGGGGACGACTACACGAGCGATGGCATGCGGGCGAACCTCTCGGACCGCGCCTACTTCCAGGCAGGCATGCGGGGCGAGTCGGGCATCACCTACGTCACGCAGAGCCGCGTGACCGGCGAGCACCAGATAGGCTTCTATGCGCCGGTCAGCTACCACGGCGAGGTCATCGGCGTGATGGTGGGCTTCTACGGCGAGGACTTCATCCGCACCATGCTCGAGTTCGAGCTCTTTGGCGAGGAGGGCGAGGGCTGGCTGTGCGACGCCGACGGCACGGTCATAGGCTCGACGCTCGCCGAGACGCCCGACAACTACCTCGTCTTCCTCGAGGAGTCCGGACGCTGTGGCGGCCAGGGGGCCGAGCGCGTCCGCGAGGCGTTCGCCACGGGGTCCGACATCACGTTCGACTGCCACTTCGACGGGGGCGTCGCCTCGGCCAGCGCGGTCGCCCTCGAGCGGGGCGGGTGGATGCTGGTGCGGTGCTTCCCGCCCTCGGCCTCGGCCCAGATCCTCGAGAACGCCAACGGCGAGGGGGTCAGGCTCATCGCCACCCTCGTGGCCCTCTTCGCCGCCTACACGCTCTA
>SUUD01000039.1 GCA_015062715.1 Olsenella sp.
GCTTGGCCTGGAGCGCCTGCAGCAGGAGGGTGCCGGGGGCGTCGACGACGAAGCGGATGCCGCGGCCGCGCAGGCGGGTCATGATGATGTCGTACATGTCGTCGGGCAGGCAGGAGGGAATGGACCCCGTGAGCACCACGGTGTCGCCCGCGCCGATGGTGTCCATGCGGCGGAAGAGCTCGTCGACCTTCTTCTGGCTGATCTTGGGCCCCATGCCGTTGACCATGGACATGACGATGCCGTTGAGCTTGACGTTGATGCGCGTGTTGCCCTTGTCGAGGCGCACGAAGTTGCACGTGATGCCCTTGCTCTGGAGGGTCTCGAGCACGTAGTCGCCCGTGAAGCCGGCCAGGAAGCCCAGGGCGGTGTTGGCCACGCCCAGCTCGTTGAGGATGCCGGAGACGTTGATGCCGTTGCCGCCGACGTGGAACTCCTCGCTTGAGGAACGGTTGGTGAAGCCCATGTCGAGCGTGAGGGGATGCATGACGTAGTCGATTGCAGGGTTGAACGTCACGGTATAGATCACGCTTGGCTCCTCTCCGTCGCGCATACCCTACCAGTATGACGCAATCGTGGTTTGGGTGTGGGGTAATTGGCTCTTTTTGACAGTTGCCCGACAATGGCCGGGCGCGGGTCGGGCGGGTCACGGGCACATGAACGCGGGCATTCCCCCCGTTGCGGCGGCTGCCGCGATGTCGAGCAGGGCGTCGGCCACGGCGTCGTCGGCGCAGGCGCCGATGTGGTGGCGGGCGACGGCCGCCGCGGCCGGCAGGGCGTTGGCGACGGTCACCGAGTTGGGGCAGGCGGCGAGCAGCGGAAGGTCGTTCTCGGAGTCGCCGAAGACGCAGACCTCCTCGGCGGCGATGCCCATCTCGTCCATGAGCACCCGCATGCCGCTCGCCTTGTTCCACCCGCGGGGCATGACGTCGAAGACGCCCAAGGCGGGCGCCAGGCACTCCAGGCCCGGGCAGGCATCCTCGACCATGCGACGCACCTCCTCTTGGCGTTCGGGCGAGATCTCGTGCGCGACCGTAAGGGCGATGACGTTGCCAGACGGCAGCTCGTCGGTGACGTGGACGTCCGGGCCAAAGATGTCGGCGAGGTCGCCGTAGTCGACGTCGTTGGAGCCATAGGCGTAGTCCGTGTCGCCCGTGCGGAAGAGGCAGAAGACGTCGGGCTCGGGCTCGAGGAGCTCGCAGACGCGCCGAACGTCGTCGGTGTCGAGGAATACCTCGCGCACCAGCCGCCCGTCGAGGGTGATGACCTTGCTGTTCGAGGCCAGCATGGTGGCGTAACAGGCCTCGTCGCCATGGAAGAAGCGCTCGAGCCCGTCGGGGTCGCGGCCGGTGGCGGGGGCGAAGCGCACGCCGGCGTCCAGGCAGGCGTGGATGGCGGCGCGCATGCGGTCGGAGACCTCGCCCACGCCAAGGGGGACGATGGTGTTGTCCATGTCACTGAGCACGAGCTTGATCATGGGGCCTCTCCCCTCGCCATGGGCCAAAGCGAGCCATACCAGTTGATTGATATTTTAGTCCACTTGTTCATACCTCGCCCAAGAATGCCGTATTTGGCCATTCTTCACCGAGGTGTGTGCTCGGATCGCTCGACAGGCGCACATACCTCGACCAAGAATGCCATTTTTGGCCATTCTTGGTCGAGGTATGAACAAGTGGTACATAAAGTGCCGGGACTCATCTAGCCCTTTCAGGCCGCCCGAAGCGCCCCGAATGCCTATACTAGCCATCCGAAACCAAATCCCTTTGGAGGACTAGCATATGAGGGTCATCCGAAGCGTGCCAAAGCTGCTGGTGGTGGCGGTCGTGGCATACGCCATGGCGCGCATGTGGCACTGGAAGCTCGGGTTCACGTACTTCACGCAGCTCTCGAACCTGTTCTGCGCAGGCGCCATGCTGCTGCAGCTGTGGGCCGAGAGCCGCCCGGGCCAGGCGCCCCGCGTCGCACGCGACGTCAAGTTCGCCGCCACCACGTCGATCGTGGCCACGGGGGTGGTCTACCTCACCGTTCTCGCGCCCCTGGAGCCGCAGGGCATGCTCGCCGCCTACGCCCAGGACGGCTGGGCGAGCCTCTGCCTGCACGGCATCGTGCCCGCCCTCATGGTCGCCGACTTCGTCGCGAACGACGCCCGCGAGCCCTTCGCGGCCCGCAACGTGCGGCTCGCGCTGGTGCCGCCGGCGCTCTACCTGGCGTTCGTGCTCGTGCTGGGCGCGGCGGGCGTGCGCTGGGGCGGCGGCACCATGATGGGGCCCTACCCCTTCCTCAACTACGCCTCGCCCGTGGGGTGGTTTGGCCTTGACCCGCAGGCTGCGTCGGCCACCACGCCTGGTCTGGGCGTAGCCTGGTCCTGCGCCCTCATGCTGCTGTTCCTGATGGCCATCGGCTGGGCGCTCGTGGGGGTGTCGCGCCGGCGCGGCAGGGATGCGTGAGGCCCAAAAGGGCCGGTCGCCGCACGGGCGCGAAATGATGTCTTGAGATGGCAGGCGGCGCCCGCCCCTGGTCTGCGCGAGTTCGCGAAGCGCTAGTAAAAGTGTCTGATGAGGCCCGGGAGGGTCGGTCGCCGCAAGTTTGCGCAGCACTGTCCGAAGCGCCGACCGACCCTCCTGGGCCGCAGGGATGGAACCTACTTGAACAGCTTGTCGAGGTGCTTCTCGGCCAGCAGCTGGAAGTAGACCTTCTCGCAGAGGTGCTCCATGAGCATGGCCTTCTGGAAGGCCTCGTCGAGCGTGGCGCCGTAGGTGACCGCGCCGTGGTTGCCCATGAGCGCCCAGTCGTAGCCCTCGAGCATGGTGGCCGCCACGACCTCGCCCACGTCCGGCGAGCCGGCGGGACGGTAGTCGGAGCACGGGATGACGCCGGTCAGGCCCTCGCCGGCCTTCTCCAGCGGCACGTCCATGCGCAGCGCCGCGAAGACGGACGCCCACACGCCGTGGGTGTGGCAGATGGCGCCGGCCTCGGGGATCGCGTTGTAGATGGCCACGTGCATGGGCCACTCGATGGTGGGCGTCGACCAGGGCACGAGGTCCTCGCCGGCGGCGTTGGTGACCCAGCGCTCCCAGCCGCGGGCATCGCGGAGGTTCTTCTGGAAGCACCAGTCGGGAGAGCCGGAGATGTACATGTATCCGGTCTCGAGGTCGCGCACCGAGCAGTCGCCGGACTCGCCGGACTGCGAGAGGCCCCACTTGTTGAGGAGCTGGGTGCCGCGGGCGACCTCCTCCTTCCACATGAGGTCCTTGGGGGTAGCGAAGAGTTCCTTGTAGTTCTCCATGTGTAAGGCCTCCCTTGCCTACTCGTCAATCCACTGGATCTCGCCGATCATCTCGGCACGGACGATCTTCTGGCAGACCTCTTCCATCCACGCGAGATAGTTGAGGGCGTTGTCGACGTTGTCGGCGACGGCGACGGAGCCAAAGTCCTTGAGCAGGACGAACTGCGTGCCATGGAACTTCTCGATGACCTCGTCGAAGTACTCCTGGGTGTGGCTGGGCGGCGTGGTCACGACGTCGGTCGAGAAGCCCGTGGAGTAGTCGAAGTCGGTGATGTAGCCCTGCTCGACGAAGGCGAACGGGATGGGCCGGGCGTTGTTGGCGAACAGGCCGCAGTAGATGGGATAGCTGTGGATGATGGCGTTGACCTCGGGGCGGGCCTTGAAGATGGCGATTGCGAGGTCGGCGTTGTCGTTGGCGGGCGTGATGTCGTACACGGGGTTGCCGTCGAGGTCGAGCACGGCCATGTCGGTGCCGTGGTAGTCGTCGACCTCGCGCACGCCGATGAAGCCGGGCTTGATGGAGGTCACGACGATGCCGCTCTCGCGGTCGATGACGGAGACCTCGGCCAGGCCGTCGGCGTTCATGTGGCCCTCGTCGAACAGACGATGCATGCAGCGGGCCACCTCGTCCTGATACAGCTTGATGCGATAGGCGTCGATACGATCGGACATACAACCACCTTCCAAGTCGTTGCGGTTCCTAACCTTGCAACCGGGGTCGGGCGTCCCCGGGTCGTTCCCTGTTGCGGTGTGTCGGGGCCGGAGACCCGACACGCATCACGCGCGTTCCTTCGAGAGCTCCTCGGTGTAGCCGCGGGTAGCCTCGACGAAGAGCCGGTACTTCTTGATGAGCTGGTCGTAGACCGCGCGGTTGTCGGGGTTGGGCGTGTACGTGCGGTCCACCTTGGCAAAGGCCAGGGCGGTCTCGGCGATGTCGTCGTAGATGCCCGCCCCATAGCCGGCAATGATGGCGGCGCCCAGGCACGCGGCGTCCTGGGTGTTCTTCATGGTGACCACCTCGCGGCCCAGGACGTCGGCCTTGACCTGGCACCAGAAGGGGCTGAGCGAGCCGCCGCCCAGCGAGCGGATCTGGGTGACCTTGACGCCGGTGAGCTGCTCGACGTAGTCCACGATCATGGCGATGTTGACGGCCGTTGCCTCGAGGAAGGCGCGGACGATGTGCCCGCGCGTGTGCCCCAGCGACAGGCCATAGAGAACGCCGCGCCCGTAGATGTCGGGCGTGGGGTTGGACCCGCCGCCAAAGAAGGGCATGACGAACAGGCCCTCGGCGCCCGGGGGCGTGGCCGCGGCCAGCTGGTCCATGAGGTCGTAGGCGTTGCCCTCGCCGGCGGCCTCGCGGGCAAGCTCCTCCTGGCAGAGGGTGTCGCGCAGCCACTTGATGACGATGCCGCCCTTGGCGCCGCCCTGGATCATGTAGCCGCCCAGGTCAGAGGCGTTGCAGGGCACGTTGCCGGCCGGGTCGAACACCGGCTCGTCAAGCGTGGTGCACACCATGAGGGCGCCGCCCGTCGACTCCGAGAAGATCCCGGGGCGCACGTTGCCCACGCCGATGGCGCCGGAGCTCTGGTCCTGGGCGCCCATGACCACGAGCATGTCGCGCGAGAGGCCCAGCTCGTCGGCGACCTCGGGCAGAAGGTGCCCGATGGGCTCGCCCGTCTCCATGATCTGCGGCAGCTGCTCGGCGGTGATGCCCAGGTAGTCGAGCATCTCGGGCCACCAGTCGCGCGCCACGATGTCCCACAGGTAGGAGGTGCACCAGCTCGAGCCGTGGCTCGCCTTGACCCCGCACATCTTCCACAGCAGGTAGTCGTCGGTCATGAACATCATCGAGACGTGCGGCCAGAGCTCGGGCTTGTTCTTCTTGAACCAGAGGATCTTGGTCGCCGGGTAGACCGGGTCGATGGGGCACTGCCCCGTGTGGTGGGCGATGTCCTCGGGCGAGAAGGCCTCGTTTATCTCGACCGCCTCGGCCTCGGCGCGGTTGTCCATCCACACGTAGAAGTTGTCGAGCGGCTCCATGTTCTCGTCGAGGAAGACCATGGTCTCGGCCGACGAGTCGAACGCGAAGGCGACGATGTCGGCGGGGTCCACGGCGGCCTTGCTCAGCACGTGGGCCAGGCAGTCCTTGAACGTCTGCCAGTAGACGCCCGCCTCCTGCTCCACGCGCTGGGCCGAGGGGCGGATGAGCGGGTACTCCTGCGCCTTTGCCACGACCTTGTTGCCGTCCGTGTCGAAGAGCGCCACCTTGATGGCGGTGGTGCCGCAGTCGGCACCGAGCAGGTACTTCTTAGCTGCCATGGGCGCTCCCCTACTTGGCCAGGTACTCGCAGACGGTAGTCACGTTCTCGGCGAAGGTCTCGCCGAACTTGTTCTCGAAGAAGGCGCCGCCAATGGTGAATCCGGCAAGGTTCTTGAGGCTCTTGCAGAAGTCGAGGCGCTCGTAGGAGTTGACCGAGCCGGCGATGCGGAAGGGCATCTTCGTGGCGTCGTCGAGGGCGCGGAGCAGCTCCTCGGGCTCGCCGCCCAGGTAGCGGTAGGCGGAGATGGTGAAGCCGTCGCAGCCGGCCTCCTCAAAGCCCATGGCGCAGTCGACGACCTCGGGGATGGGCTTGCGCATGCGCGAGTCGGGGTCGAGCGCGGGGAACGGCGAGTAGGTCACGCCGGCCTCGTCGAGCATCTTCTGGACGGACGGGTAGTACGGGGTGCCCAGCATGTGCTGCGCGCCACCGGCGATGCACTGCTCGGCGGCCTTGATGCAGTCCTCCTCGGACATGGCCAGGACCTCGATGTAGACCTCCTTGCCGTGCTCCTTCATGGTGGCGGCGAGGTCGGCGAAGCTCTCGGGCGTGGTGCCCTCGATCTTGAAGCCCCAGTGCTTGCAGGGAGCGTCCGCGGCGGAGAGGAACACCTCCTTGGCGTTGGGCACGGTGACGTCGTTCCAGGTGAGCATCGTGATGAGTTCGGCCATGGTGGTTCCTCTCGCTCGTGGCGGCTGAGCCAAAACACGTGTACAGCCTGACTATATAAGTTTGAGCAAGAAATGAACCAATCTATCCGTCAATGAGGGGCGGGAGGGCGGCCAGCGGCAGCGCCAGCCCAAAACGGCACAAACATACCCGGTATCCCTGTGCCATTTGGCACAAAGATACCGGGTAATAGTGTTCCGTTTTGGAGGGGGCTAGAAGTTGATGTTGTTCCAGCCGAAGTCGGGCGTGGTGCCATAGCGAATGTAGATGCGCGTGGGGTCTATGCCCAGCTGTTCCTTGAGCGCGCCGCAGATGGTGACCGTGAGGCCCTCCCAGACCGCACGCGCGATGGGCTCGCCCGAGCACACGTCGACGGTCACCAGCGCCGCCGGGTCCTCGCCGTTGCCGGCCAGGTAGATGGGCATGTTCTCCTCGAACAGGCACATGAGCCACTGCTCGGACTTGCCGGGGACGGTGGCGATGGCCTCGCCAAAGGTGGCCTTGAGCGACTCGCGCTGCTCGAAGCTGATGGGCGTGGACGCATAGGTGTGGATGACGGGCATGGTGGCCTCCTTCTGGTTGCGGCTGACAGGGGCAGGATAGCACGAGCGTGTCGGGGGCCGGAGGCTCGACACATGTGTCGAGCCTCCGGCCCCCGACACGCACCGGCGCACGAACCTTACAGGGCATCAACCTGCTCGAGCAGGTCGAGGCCGCGCTCGTGGAACATGAGCTGGCGCGCGTGCTCGGCAAAGGACGGCCCGGCATGCCCTGCCACGAAGCGCATGAGCACGGGGTCGACCGACAGCTTGCTCACGAAGACGACCTCCTCCTGGCCCTCGCCAAAGGCCGCGTCGAGGAAGGCGAGCGCGTTGTCGAGGTGGGCCGCGGCATCGCCGGCGGCCTCGTCGGCCGAGACGACCGCCTCGTTGAAGGGCGCCTTGGCCGCGTCGAAGGCCTCGCCGTCTGCGCCGGCCACCTCCCAGCGGGCAACGCCAAGCCGCACCTGCTCGAGGACGTGCGCGTGCTCGGCCAGGGTGCGCTGGCGTGCGGGCGACACGTTGCCGCGCGCCACGGCCTCGTCAAGCTCGGCCCGAGCCGCCGCAGCGACCGCGTCCACCTTGCCCAGCGGGTCGCCCACGCCGGCCAGCGCCTCGCGCAGCTCGAGCAGCTCGCCGCGGACCAGCGCCAGCGCCTCCTCGCGCGCCACGGTCGCGTGGGCCTCCCCCAGCACGGCGTCGACCAGCAGGTTCACCACGGCGATGCGCTCGTCGAAGGGCGCCCGCCTGGCGCGCGAGAGGATGTCGTCGCCCGCGACGCCGCCCAGGATGTCGGCCACCTTGTAGTCGTCCTGGTACTTGGAGAACAGCTCGTAGTACAGCGAGAAGTCCTCGGCGACCTCGTGGTCCTGGAGGTACTGCTCGACCAGCGCGAGCTCGGCCGCGATCCCCTCGCGCTCGTAGGCCAGGAGCATCCGCGAGAGGTCCTCCCAGCCGCGCGCCGTCACGATGCGCGACCCGGCGGCCGCCGTGCGGACGCGGTAGAAGTTCTTGGGCTTGTTGGCCAGGTAGGTGATGATCGCCGGGTGCACGCCGTGCGCCACCGCGTAGTCCTGCCAGGCCTCGAGGCTCGCCTCGATGTCGATGCGCTTGAGGCGGTCCATCATGGCCGGGTCGAAGTCGCGCGCGGCACGGTTGTACTCGGGCGGGTTGCCCGCGCACACGATGACCCAGCCCACGGGCAGCCGGTGCGTGCCGAAGGTCTTGTACTGCAGGAACTGCAGCATCGAGGGCATGAGCGTCTCGGAGGCGCAGTTGACCTCGTCGAGGAAGAGGATGCCGCGCTCGGCGCCGGCGGCCATGGCGTCGTGCACCGCGCCGATGATCTCGCTCATGGTGTAGCGGCTCACGCGGTAGGTCTGCCCGCCGTACTCGGCCTCGGCGATGTAGGGCAGACCCAAGGCGCTCTGGCGCGTGTGGTGCGTGATGGAGTAGGACACAAAGCCTATCCCCAGGCGCTCGGCCACCTGGCTCACGATGGCGGTCTTGCCAATGCCCGGAGGGCCCATGAGGATGAGCGGGCGCTGCATCTCGAAGGGGATGAGCGGCAGCCCGTCCTCCCCGGTCGCGAGGTAGGCGCGGACGGCGCCCTCGATCTGCTCGGTTGCCTGGCGAATGTCCATGGTTGCTCCTCCTAGTGGTACACGGACATCGACTCGAACTCGCCGGGTCGCAGCGTGAGCTGGATGGCCCAGGCGGGCACGAGGTCGGGCCGGTGGTCCTCATCGTAGAACACGAAGGCGGTCTTGTAGGGCGGCATGCGCTCGGGGTAGATGCCCCAGCCGTCGGTGAAGTAGATGACGCCGCCCAGGTCCTGGAACTCGCCACGGCCGACGAGCTCGTTGATGTAGCGGAAGGCGGGGCGGAAGTCGGTCCCGCCAAAGCCGAGCAGCTTGATGTTGCGCCGCCAGCGGTCCAGGTCGGCGATCGAGGTGAGCTTGGTGTCGCTCTGCACGCGCATGTCACACTGGACGATGTGCACGTTGACCTGCTCGAAGAAGCTGCCGGTGCTGCTCAGGACGTCAAAGGTGGCGTCGACGAACTGCTGGACGATGCGGCTGGTGACCGAGGACGAGGTGTCGAGCACTATCACGAAGTCGCGGATGCGCACCGAGCTGCGGTACTCGAGCGGCTCGATGAGCGGCATGTCGCCGTAGAGATCCAGGCCGTAGGTGTAGAAGACGTAGTCGAACTCGTCCTCGGAGAGGTGCAGGTCCTCCTGGCGGATGGCGAACTGCCGCAGGAACTCGCGGTAGTCGACCGTCTCGTGCTGGGTGACCTCGAGCTCGCGCATGAGGCCGGCGAGCCGGTCGCCGTGGGTGCGCGAGAGGGTCTCCAGGTCCACGCGCATGCTCTTGGAGGCCTGCTCCCACGCCTCGCGCAGCTGCTCGCGACGGTCGTCGGACAGGCGTGGCAGACCCTGCGCGGGCTCGGGGGGCACTTCGTCGGGCAGCGTGGAGGAGCCGTCGTCGTCAGCCTCCTCCGCCTGGCTGGCCGCTGCGCGGGAAAGCTCCGCCTCGGCATCGTCGCGGGAGAGCCCCTGCATGGACGGACCCTGGTCCTCTTGCTGCCGCCCGCCCTGCTCCTGGCGCTCCGGATACCACGGCGCGTGCTCGTCAACCCGGAAGGCCTGCTCCCATGCGGCGAGCTCGCCGTCGTACGCGCCGTCGCGCAGCGCCCGGTAGACGCGCTCGGCCGTGAGGGCGCGCCCCAGGTCGGACGCCAGGCGCCGGGCCGCACGCTCCTGTGCCTGGGCCCGCTCGCCCGAGGCCGGGCCCATGATCTCGGAGACCAGCCCCTCGACCGAGATGTCGCAGGCAAGGGACCACAGGCGCCGGTCGATGTCGTCGCCCACAAAGGGGTGCAAGAGGACGCAGTGCAAAAGGACGTGCAGCACCTCGCGCACCGGCGCGGTCCGCGCCTGCGAGAAGGTCTCGAGCACGAGGTCGGGATCGCAGGCGAGCGTCTCGCCATTGCACGAGAAGGCGGCGGTGCCCACGGGCGCGCATGCGGGCGCGATGAGGCCCGACGCCGCCGCCAGGAAGTGGTTGTCGGCGATGACCTCGGAAAGTGCGAGGCCCACCACCTGCAGGGCCAGGCCCTCCTTGCGCGCGGTCTTGTCGTCCACGTTGGCCACCGCGCACCTCACAGCAGAAGGTCGAGGGTCGAGGTCTGCGGCGCGGAGCCACCCGCCAGCTCGGCGCGCCGCGAGAGCAGCCACGCGACCACCTCGGCGTGGCCCGCGGCAGACGCCGCGCCCATGGCGCGGTCCACGGTCGCGAGGTCGAGCATGCCGGGCCACCGGCCCACCTGGCGCAGCTCGGCCATGTAGCCGTTCTTGGCCAGCAGCAGGACCAGGGCGCCGTTGCCCTCGGCATCGCCCGGCGCGAGGTGCGCCACCATCGAGCGCACCAGCTCGGGCTCCTCGGCGAGCCAGGTGGTGGTGACCAGGCGGTCGAGGAAGACCTCGGGCGCGTTCTCGCACACGAAGGCGAAGACACCCTCGTCGGCGCGGGGCACCACCAGGTCGCCCATGATGCGGTCGAGCCGCTCGTCGCCAAGGCCCCGGTCGCGGTGCCAGGCCCAGAGCTGCGAGCCAAGGTCGAAGCAGGTGGCCGCCACGTCCTCGTCGCGCGAGCCGGCGTGGCGCAGGGCGTGCCAGGCGCGGATGGTCACCGCACGGAAGAGGTCGTCGTAGACCGTGTCCTCGAAGACGCCCTCGCACGCGATGCGGGCAACGCACGCACAGGCGGCCTCTAGGTCGAACTCGGCCAGGAAAGGCCCGCCCGTGAGTTGCTCGGTCCCCTTGAAGTCGTTGAAGACCTCCGAGGCCACGGTGGGGTCCATGGGGTTCTTGAGCAGCGTGGGCGCCGAGCGCGTGAAGTCGAAGCGCGTGAAGCGGCCCTCGTGCGGCAGCCAGCGGCGGGTGGCCAGCGTGGTGCGGACGTTGCCGAGCAGGTCGACGCCACGCGCGAGCATCCAGCGGGCCACGTCCTCGTGCGCGCAGCGCAGCGAGAGCGCCAGCGCCCAGGCGTCGAAAACGAAGGGGCCCAGCGCCTCGTAGGCGGCCTCGACCGCCGGCAGCATGCCGTAGCAGCAGGCCCGCTCGACGAGGTCGACCGAGTCGACCGGGTCGACCTCCGCCGCGAGGGGCGCGAGGGCCTGGAGGGCATCGACGGAGGCGGCCGCGTCGTGCGCATCAAGCGCATCGCGCGCGGCGGTGACAAGCGCCTCGACCTGCTCCTCCATCTCGCCTCCCCTCAGCCTGCGTATGGAGTCGAAACTAGCACATCGGGCGGGCCAAATGAACCCCAAAGGGGTTACGCGCATGGTTGATACATGCGCATCCCACTTCTATGCATCTTCCGATCACCACGCCCGCCGCCGGGCGCGTGCAGGGGCCCTCCGCGCACAGAAGTGACGGTTTGTTTGTCCCCTCCGGGCAATCCCGTCGCATGCCGCCCGCAAAAGCCCAGTTGGTAGATTGGCTCCGCGAAGCCGTCCACCTCCCAGACCCCACATATGCCCTCAAGACCCCGTGCATACGCACACAAACCGTCACTTCTGTGCAGCACATGCATGACGGCTACCGAACTGTAGCTGAAAGAGTGGGATAACCGCCGCCGTCATGTCGTACCATGGGTTGGTCAGGCAGAAAAC
>SUUD01000040.1 GCA_015062715.1 Olsenella sp.
GACCTGGTCTGCGGCGTGGGCAAGAACGCCAAGGTCGACCCCGCAAAGGTGTTCGAGGTCCTGCCGGAGGACCAGGCGGACGAGACGGGCGACGAGGCGCCGGCCGTTTCGGACGACGTCGTCGCCAACGTCGACGCCAACGCCGGCTCCAACCCCATCGGCGTGGACGCGAAGGGGCGCAAGGGCACGGACGCCCCCGCCAAGGCGCCGCGGCGCATCCTGCGCGACCTCGGAATCACCCCGCGCGAGTTCGTCGAGCGCTACGTGGGCTTTGCGGCGGACGATTACGTCGACCTCGTCAGCGTCGAGGGCGCGGCGCACCCGCTGGGGCACCTCTATGGCTGCCGCCAGTTTGACACCGTCGCCGGCGGCGACAGGTGGCGCGTGCTCAACGTCGAGATGGACGTGATCGAGCGCGCCGCCGTGGCCAGCCTCGAAGCGGGCGTTCCCTGCTACATGGCCTGCGACGTCATGCAGCAGTTCGGCCGCTCGCTCGAGGACTTCCCCGGGATCCTGGCGCTCGACACCATCGACGCCGAGGGCCTCTTCGACGTGGACCTCTCCATGACGCGCGAGGAGATGTTCGACCTGCAGGAGGCCTCGTTCACGCATGCCATGACCTTCCAGGGCGTCCAGCTGGACGAGGACGGCAGGCCGCTGGCGTGGCGCGTCGAGAACAGCTGGGGCAAGGACTCCTGCAAGGACGGCTACCTCACCATGAGCGGCGACTGGTACCGCCTGTACGGCGGCGGCCTCATGGTCGAGCGGCGCTTCCTGGACGAGGAGACCCTGCGCGCCTGGGACGAGCTGCCCATCGAGGACGTCGAGCCCTGGACCTGCCTGGGCCGTGCTGCGGGCCCGCAGGAGTAGGGGGCGCGTGTGTCGGGAGTTCACTTTCGGACACAACCCGGCAGGACTTGGAATCCGTTTTCGGACACAACCGCAGCATCGGACACAACCTTGCAGCGTTTGCCCAGTTGGCGAGAACCCATATGGGGATAGACCGCAGGTTGTGTCCGAAAAGCAACTAGGGCGGCCCTGGCATCACGTCAGGGCCGCCCCTCTCGTTCGTTCCTTAGCGAGCAGACAGACTAGCTGACGTTGAGGAGATTGGCCGAGTCGTATGCGGCGCGCGAGCAGTCCTCGACGTAGACATACTCGAATGTCCTCGTGGAGGACGCGATCTCGGTGCCCTCGGGCTCATTGTTCTCGTTGTAGCGCGTGAGGGGCGTCTCGTCCGAGCGGCTGACGATGCAGCCGTTCTCGTCACACTCAAAGGTGGACGTCAGCTCGTAGGTCTCGTCCCCGCTGGTATATGTCCTGACTGCCTTTACCGGGTTGCCGGCATCGTCGTACTCCCAGACCGTGGTCGTCTCGGAGTTACCGTAGTCGCTCTCGTAACGGAACAGCACCTCGTAGCCCTGCTCGTCATATTCGACCACGTAGTGGTTCGTAGCGACGTCCTCCGTACCCTCGATGACCACGACGCTCTCCATGTCCCTCGTCTGCGACTTCAGCACGCCGTTCGCGTGATACTCGTACGTCACGTCATACGTTGTCGTGCCGGGATAGTCTGGGTCGTTGTCCACCTCGACGGCGTGGTCGCTCAGGGGACGGCCGTTCTCGTCAAGGACGTACTCGTGCGTCATGTCGTAGGTGCTTCCGCCATCGAACGTGGTGACCTCATGCGTGACGTTACCGTATTCGTCGTACTCACTCGTTATGACGATGCCGCCCGACCTCTCGCTCCGCACGACGTTCCCATGCTCGTCGAGCTCGTTGGCAAGCGTGTACTCGCTGCCCATGGCGCTGGTGCCAGACTCGTTGGTAGCAATCCACGCGCCAAGTACCTCGGGCTCGGCCTCGGGTTCCGCCTCCTCGGTGGCCTGCTCCTCCTCGGGCGCCTCCTGCTCCTCGGCCTCGGCTTCGGCGGCAGGCTCCGGTTCCGTGCCGGACGAGCAGGCAGGAAGGAAGGCCAGTCCAAGCGCGAGCATTCCCGCTAGGGCGACCGTGGAAAGCCCTGAGCTCTTACTCATGTTCTCTCACTCCTCGTGTCGGGCCGCAGTATGCGTCCGTTATTACGTTATCGGGTTGGGGACAGAGCCTCGGAGCGGGGTAAGAGGTAGCTTATCCCGCTTGGAGGCAGCCGGGGGGAACCGCTTGCCACCTGCCCCTGGCTCCGCGTGCGGTTTCAGGATCGAGGGCCTGCGCACCGAACGCAAATCGGGTTCCATGTTCAGGCGCTGTACCAGCTGAATCTGTCTTACGTTTGTAAGGTGGACTCAACAGCTGTCTACTGCGCAAATACGTATATTCCCATCTGTAATCGCCCCGCACAGGCGGTGCGTTGATGCATCCGTAGCGTATCGTCGCGCCGTCTGTGCGGTGGCTTTGCGCGAACGCCCCGCACGGGCGGTGCGTTGATGCGGGCGCTGTGCGACCGGGGAATCGGTTCTAGACGAAGATGAGCCCCGCAACGCACCCGATGGCAAACGAGGCCAGGTTGAGGACGACCGAGGCCATGACGGGCCGCTCGAAGACGTCCGTCTCGCGGTAGATCCACGCCTCGACGGCCACCGCGGCAAGCTCGAGCGCGAGCATGATGGCCCAGGCAGGGCTGGCCACGGGAAGGCTCGGTGACCACCCCACCAAGAGGCACCCCAGCTCGACCACCGGGTTGGTCACCACCTGAGCAAGCGCGACCACGGCAGCGGCTCGCCGGTCATGCACGCCAAAGAGCAGCGCGGCAAGGCCCAGCTCGACGGCGATGGTCGCCATGCAGGTGCAGCAGATGAGGGCAAGGGCCGGAAGCGCCGTCACGAGCCGCCCCTCTCCCCCGCCGCCCACAGGCCGCCAAGCAGCAGCGCGAGCGACGCGAGCGACAGCGCGCAGAGGACCCCAGGCGACGCCGCGCGCACGCCCAGCAGCGCCGGCAGCGCCCCTATCGCAAGCGAGAACGACGCGATGCCGAAGGCCGTGCCCCTCGCCTGCGGCATGAGGCCCGCAAGCTGCGAGAGCGTGATCGCCATGGTGAAGTTGAAGAGCAGCGTGGCCGCAAGCCCCGCCGCGACGCTCTCCCACGAGAGCAGGAAGAGCGGGGCGGCCCCTCCCAGCGAGATGACCGAGGCCACACGTGGCCCCACTCGGTCGGACGCAAACCCGCCCGCGGCCTTGCCCGCCACGACGGCCAGGATGGCCACCAGGGCCAGGCCCGCCTGGGCCTTCCAGGGAAACGCCATGACCATGCCGGCATAGCTGCGCAGCGCCACCGTCGCGGCAAGCAGGGCAACCGCGCACCTTCCGCGGGCATCGAGCGACCACCCAAAGGTAGGCTCCCCCTTTGAGCAGCCACAACGCCACACCAGCACCGCGCACAGGCCGAGCAGCCCCACGAGGACGGGCACCACGAGCGTCCAGCCTTGAAACGTCGCGAGTCCGCCCACGAAGACGCCTGCGGCACCGGTCGAGATGAAGGCGCCGGAAGGGCCGGCGGAGCCATTGGACTCGAGCAGGACCTCCTCGCCGCCCGCGCAGTGGAAGAGCGCGTTTCCCAACGCCACGAGCGGGACCGCGACCACAGGGACGGTCCCTGCCACCACAACGCCAGCCGCCACCAGCGCAAACGACAAGAGCGCGGCCCCGCGCCAGCGCGCGGGCCCCGCCACGTCGAGGGCCGCTCCCACGGGCAGCTGCAGGCAGAAGGCCACCATGTCGTAGGCGACGATCGCGAGGCCGTGGGCGGCCGCACCGGCAAGCGAGAGCGCGGACGTCACCAGCCCCAGCACGCAGGTTATGCAGGCGAGGTCGACGACAAAGTGGCAGAGGGCGTACGCGGACGTGACGCGAGCAAGGCGAGAGCGACCCATGGGCTACTTCCGCAGGCGCCTGATCACGAGGAGCGCCACCAGAGCAACCACTATCACGCAGGCCGCGACCGGAAGGATGCCCATGCCCGGCTCAGGCTGGGGTTCTGGATCGGGCAGGGCGATGTCGGCCAGGGCGACGCGTACGTCAGAGAAAAGCACGAGCAGGGCAAGCGGGAAGGCGGCAATCTCCCTCATGACAACGCTCCTATCGGTCGTACTTGCTCGAGGCGGTGAAGGGGTCCTCGTCGTCAGACGGCGCAGACTCGTCGCCGGGCGGCGCGAGCTCGTCGAGGCTCTGTCGCACCTGCTCCGCAAGCGGCGAGGAGGCGCCCTCCACCGGCCTGCGGCGGCGCCGCATGATGATGCGGAACGCCGTGACCGCCACCAAGATGACGACGACGGCCACGACGAGCGCCCCTATCCCCACGACAAGCAGGGCCGGCCCCAGCGCCATGTCGGCCGCGAGCCGCGAGGCGTCCATCAGCGGTCCTCGGGCAGGATCTCGACCCAGCAGCCGTCCGGGTCGGCGATGAAGTACAGGCCCATGCGCGGGTTCTCCTTGACGATGCAGCCCATCTCCTCGTGCAGGGCGTGGTAGGCGTCGTAGTCGTCAACCTCCACGGCCACGTGGGTGTCGCCGTTGCCGTTGTCGTAGGTGCCCTCGTAGTCCTTGTTCCACGTGAGCTCGAGCTCGAAGTCGGACTGGTCGTTGCCGATGAAGACGATGGCCCAGGAGCCGTCCTCGGGCAGCTTGCGGCGCTTCTCGGTGAGCCCCAGGGCCTTCTCGTAGAAGGCGAGCGTGGCGTCGAGGTCATAGGCGTGGGTGTTGCGGTGGATGAGCTTGGCGCGCATGGGGACTCCTCTCCCTTGAGTTGGACAGATTGTACCGCCTGGCAGGCTAGGCCTAGAACTCGGAGAAGGTCGTCTCCCCCACCCGGCAGAGCTCCTCGCCGGCCGCAAGCTCGGTCATGGCCGCCACGAACGGCGCCTCGTCGCCCGCCAGGAAGGCCAGGGTGAGCTGGACGTCCTCGGCAAAGAGCTGGTCGCGCACGTGGCCCCCGCAGTCGGCCACCAGCCGCGAGACCCGGTCGTACAGCGCATAGGGGATCTGCGCCACCACGGGCGTGACCTGCGTCATGGTCACCACCATGCCCTGCTCCTCGGCGGCAGCCACCGCCATCTGGGTGGCCGTGGTGTAGGCGCGGACCAGACCGCCCGGGCCCAAGAGCGTCCCGCCAAAGTAGCGCGTGACCACGCAGCACACGTCTGCAAGGCCGGCCCCGCGCAGCACCTCGAGCGTGGGCATGCCGCTCGTGCGCGAGGGCTCGCCGTCGTCGGAGCAGCGCTCGCGGCCGTCGGCGAGCACCCAGGCGGGCACGTTGTGGCGCGCGTCGTGATGCCGGGAGCGGACCTCGGCCTGGAAGGCGTTGGCCTCGTGCTCGGACCCGACGTGGACGAGCTGGGCGATGAAGCGGCTCTTGCGGTCGACGAACTCGGCCGTGGCCTCCGCCCCGGCCCGGATGGTGCGATAGCTCGTGGCTGCCATGGGCATCACGCCAGGAGACCCAAGCTCAGGGCGATGAGCAGCTGGCCTATGTAGTACAGCGTGAGGTTGCAGATGCGCAGGCCAAAGCGCTGCTTGTGCCGCTTGGCAAAGGTGTTGAGGATGAGGATGACGTCACTGGCCAGAAAGAGCAGGGCGCCCAGGAGGAAGACCGCCGCCTGCGCGGACGGCTCGGTGACGAGCGCCCCCAGCGCCAGGCAGTTGAGCACCACGACGATGCCGATGTAGAAGACGCCGATGACCTTGAGCGCGGCCTTGGCCTCGATGCGCTGGAAGATCCAGTGCATGAGCACCACCGTGAGGGCGCCTCCCGCCACCAGGTAGATCCACGGGAGCGCCACGCGCGGGTACGTCGCCGTCGTGTAGACCACGTGCCCCACGAGAAACACCACGGTGCCCAGGGCAAAGAGCAGCTGGCCCACCTTCTCGTACACGTAGCGCAGGTTGAGGACGACGTCGGCGACCGCGCCGATCGCCAGGCCCACGACAATGAGGCGCGCGTAGCCGGCCTCGGCCTCGGGGGCGGCGCTCGCGCACACGGCACCCAGGATGACGAAGATGAGCGACGCGCAGCCCTTGAGGGCGACGCCCGCAACGTAGCGCTCGGCGCGCTCCGCGGCTATGAAGGCGGCCATGGTGGCGAGGCACGCAACGCACAGGATGAGGTGCAGCATGGTGGCTCCTCGGACGTCATGGAGGGACGTCCCCATTGTAGCGTCTTGGCGGCGCCCTCCCGGCAGGGACCGTTCCCGCGGTGGCCGCTACAGCTGGATGGCGAAGCCGGGGTACTCGTAGTGGCCGGTCATGCCCACCTCGAGCAGGCCCTGCTCGTCGAGCTCCTCGAGCGCGTCGAGGACGCGGCGCGCGAAGGCCATGTCGAGCGGCAGCGCGTTGTGGCCGGGCCAGATCTCCTCGACGCCCTCGAGCGCGCAGACCTTGCGGACCGAGTCGAGGAAGACCCGCGGCTCGGAGCAGAGGTACTGCAGGTAGAGCGGGGCGGAGTAGAGCAGGTCGCCCGTGAAGAGGTATCCGCGCTCGCGCTCGAGGTAGCACATGTGGCCCCAGGAGTGGCCGGGCAGGAAGAGCGCCTCGATGCGGCGCGAGCCCACCTGGATGACGTCGCCGTCGGCGAGGATGCGCGAGGCCTTGGCCTTCGAGATGCGGTAGGTGCGCGGGTCGAACCCCTCAGGCAGCGAGCTGCCGTTCTCGTACAGGGCGGCGCGGATGGCGGCGTCGTCCATGGGGGTCTGCGGGTCCGAGAGGTCGGCCTCGTAGAGGTGGGCCATGAAGCCGTCGAACTCGTCGATGCCGCCGATGTGGTCCCAGTGGCCGTGGGTGATCGCCACGTCGACGTGGCCCTCGACCAGGCCGTCGACGATGGGCCTGATGGGCAGCACGCCCAGGCCGGTGTCGATGAGCAGGCCACACTCCTGGCCATCCTCGTCACGGGAGCGCAGCAGGTAGAAGTGACTCTCCTCGAAGTGGTGCGGCTCGGAGATGACGAACGTGTCCTCGTCGATCCTCTCGACCTCGAACCAGCTGGCACGCGGCACGGGCATGTCGGTACGCTCCATCGCACCCCCCTTCAGGCGATTGCACGGCTGACGGCCGCAAACACGGCCATTCCTGAAAGAATACCATGCCCGCCCAATGGGCCGGCGGTGGTTACGTTTCCATTTTTGGGGATGAGCCGGTTCGCGAGGCGCCCCCAACGGCTAGGATGGACGAGACGCCAACGACGAACGGGAGCAGCTATGCGCGAGGACATTCTGGAGCTTGCACGCTCATACGCCGACGAGGCGCGCGACGAGGAGGCGGACCTCCTGCGCGAGCTGGGGCGCATCCCCGCACCATCGCACGACGAGGGCCGGCGGGCCGCCTTCGTGCGCTCGTGGCTGGTCGAGGCGGGCGCCCATGACGAGGACGTCGCCATCGACGCGGCGGGCAACGTGGTGCTGCGCCTGGGAGTGGGCGCCACGCCGGACGACGGCAGCCGCGACCTCGTGGTCTATGCCGCCCACATGGACGTGGTCTTCCCCGACACCGAGCCCCTCCCCCTGCGCGAGGAGGGCGGCAGGCTCTACGCGCCGGGCATCGGCGACGACACCGCCAACCTGGTGGGCCTCATGCTCGCCGCGCGCTGGCTGCTGCGCCACCCCGAGCGGCTGGCCGCGCTGGGCCACGGCGTCCTAGTGGTGGCCAACACCTGCGAGGAGGGCCTGGGCAACCTCAAGGGCACCAAGGAGCTCTTCTCGGCCTATGGCGAGCGCGTGCGCGAGTTCGTGACCTTCGACACCCACCTGCCCAACCTCGAGGGCGAGGCCATCGGTTCGCACCGCTGGAGGCTGCGCGTCACCGGCCCCGGCGGCCACTCCCTGCACGACTATGGCAGGCCCAACGCCATCGCCCTCATGGCGCAGCTCGTGGGCCGCGTGCTCGCCATCGAGCTGCCCGGCGAGGGCACCACGTGCAACGTGGGCCGCATCGAGGGCGGCACCACCATCAACTCGATACCGGCCGCCTGCGAGGCCCTCTACGAGTACCGCAGCGGATCCAACGACGTCCTGGACGAGATGCGCGCCCGCCTGGAGGCCGTCGTGGGCGCGTTCCGCGACGAGGTCGCGGCCGCCTGCGAGGGTGTCGCGGTCGACCTCGAGCTTCTGGGCGTGCGCCCGGGCACGGGCCCCGTGGACCCGGAGGCGCAGGCGGCGCTGCTCGCGCGCTGCGCAGACGTCATCCGCCACACGAGCGGCCGCGAGCCCAACGTCATACAGGGCTCGACCGACGCCAACGTGCCCCTCTCGCTGGGGATACCGGCCTGCTGCGTGGGCACGATCGTGGGCGACGGCATGCACACGCGCGGCGAGTGGATCGAGCTGGCGAGCCTGCCCGCAGGCCTGGCCACGATCCTGGCGGTCATGCTGGAGGCGTGACGGTTCCGCGAAGCACGGCCACTCCCCCGTTCACGTGCTACAATGCCTCCTGCGAAGTGGGCCAGGCGACCGCGGACCAGCCTAGCTGGTATGAGGAAAGTCCGGGCTCCACAGGGCAGGAGGCAGGTTAACGGCCTGGCGGGGTGACCCGACGGAAAGCGCCGCAGAAAAGAAGACTCCCGCTGCCCGCCTCGGCGGGTGAGAGAAAAGCTGAAACGGTGGTGTAAGAGACCACCAGCGTCGTGGCAACACGGCGGCTTGGCAAGCCCCCTCCGGAGCAAGCGCATGTAGGAGCGCCATGGTGTGGCCCGCACCGCGCTCGGGTAGCGTGCTAGAGCCCGGCGGCGACGCCGGGAGTAGATAAATGGCCGCCCACGACAGAACCCGGCTTATAGGCCCACTTCGCACCCCCTTCTTCCCTCTGATTCCACCATTCTGTTACCGGTGGAGTATTTCTCAAGGCCCCTCACAAGGGATAAACTTGGAGTCCAGAACCCTATTGGAGCCCAGCACCCTACACCGTAGCCACCGCCACAAACGAACCACATGGAGAAGGGCTGAAACGTGTCGCACTCCCAAAGCCGCAGCAAGCACCTGCAGAGCGCCTTCACCGTATCGTTATGCGGGATACTGGCTTTCTCCGCCATTCCACGCGACATCCAGGCAGCACCCTCCTCACAGGAACTTGCCCAGGAGCGCGAAGGGCTCGAGGCACAGCTTGCCGAAGCCCAAGAGCAGCTCGACGAACTCGAGGGCGAGATCGAGGCCATCCAACAAGAGTTGGAAGAGAGCGAGGCCACGCTCGACGCCACGAGAGACGAGGTTGACAAGACCCGCGTGCAAATCGACGAGGCAAACCAACAGCTTGCGGAGAAGCGCGAGGCATTGGGTAACCACATCCGCGACAGCTACAAGATAGGTCCCGCCAGCATGATGAACATTTTGCTCGGGGCGACGAGCTACGAGGACCTTGTGAGCCGAATCTACTACCTCGATCGAGTCAACGAGGCCAGAGCGGATGAAATTCGCGATGTCAACGAGCTAGCGGCACAGCTCGTCGCCCGTGAACGCGAGCTTGAGGAGGCGGAGGCCCGCCAGCAAGCCGCAATCGACGATGTCGAGGCAAAAGCCGCTGAGTACGAGGACATGGTCGCCCAGGCTCAGGCGTATTACGACGGGCTCGATGAGGACATCGCCCGTGTCATGGCGGAGGAGGAGGCAGCGCGCGCCGCGGAGGAAGAAGCCGCTCGCAAGGCGGCAGAGGAGGCGGCTGCCACCGAGGGCGCTGCGGGCATCACGGACCCGGCCTCCACACCCGCAGCGAGCACCAGCCTCCCCTCAGACGCGGGATGGGACTTTGGCTCGGTATCGAGCAGCGAGGTCTCCCCCGGCGAGTACGAGCAGTCAACTCCGGCACTGCTCTCGTTTGCGACCGGAAGCTACTCCACCGTCTCGAATCAGTACTATGGCTTCCAGTCCTCGAAGAACTACCAGCACATGGGCAACTACAACAGCTATAAGCAACGCTTGTCATACGAGAGCGGCGACATGAGCCTCGAGTTTGAGACCCTCGTGCAGCTCCCCGTCACCTACAACTACTCGGCCGACTTGGGCAATCCTCAGGCTATGTGCCTGAGCCCTGACGGGTCGACCGCATATGTCGCCTACCCCGATGGACACGGTCACAGCTACACGCAGCAGGGTTTCATCGTTCGCTATGACCTCGCCAGGTTGCGCGAGCGCGGTGCCATGGACGGCGACATGTCCGCCTTCGCCACCGGGGTGCGCCTCGGCGATACCACATGGCGCAGCTGCATGGTGATTGGCCCCAGAATCAACATGGGCCACGGCCAGTGCATGGCCATCGACCCCTCGACCGGAAACCTGTGGATGTCAACGCGAGGCTCCGCCGAGTACAGCGACCTCACGCTCATAGACACGGACTCTCTCACGCCCGTGCGCCAGATTCGCTTCCACACAGGTGGTACCGAGTTCGGCTCCGTGCTGACGTTCGACGAGAGCGGCAACTTCTACTTCGTCAAGCGATCCGGGTCCTCGTGGGGCAGCTCCCCGGCGGGGTCACTGCGCATCTATCAGGGCCGCATCAGCGGCGGGATGGACAGGGTCCTCATCAGGCTCCTTCCCCAAAGCGTGAGGTACCCCGCGGGCTCCACCTTGCAGGGCGTCGCATGGGACACCACCACCGACACGTTGTACGTCGTCAATGACTCGGCACTTCTCGCCGTGGGGATGGGATCGCTCATTAGCGGCGGAAGCCTCTCGGCCGGCAGCGTGCGCACCGAGTTCCTCAGCCCCTTCCGCGAGTACGAGGCCATGGCATTCGATGCCGGCGGCACGCCGTACATCATGGTGAACCGCCAAGCAGAGATCATGCGTCTGTCCTAGCTCGCCTCATCTGCACCCTATCCAGTCACACGGCCGCGCATCGAACGGTTGTACGAGTTTTCGACAAGTTATATACTCTTGTCGAACATTCGTTCCCCCTGTCACCAACGCCGCGGAGCCGCACCATGGACACACTCACCAAGCTGGGCATCCTTGCCGATGCCGCCAAGTACGACGCCGCCTGCACCTCGTCGGGCGTCACCAGAAGCCCCAAGGCGGGAGCCATCGGCATGGCGAGCGGCTCGGGCCTCTGCCACGCGTTCACGCCCGACGGTCGCTGCGTCACCTTGCTCAAGGTGCTGCTCTCCAACGCCTGCAGCTACGACTGCGCCTACTGCGTCAACCGCAGCTCGGCCTCCGGCGCACGCGCCACCTTCACCGGACGCGAGCTGGCCGAGCTCACGGTGAGCTTCTACCGGCGCAACTACATCGAGGGCCTGTTCCTCTCCTCGGGGGTCCTGGGCACGCCCGACGCCACGGCCGAGCGTATGGTCGAGTGCCTGCGCATCCTCCGTTTCGAGCTGCGCTTCAACGGGTACGTGCACGCCAAGGTGGTGCCGGGCACCTCCCCCGCGCTCGTCGACGCCCTGGGCCGGCTGGCCGACAGGCTCTCCGT